>NZ_JABEKS010000002.1:300000-582479 GCF_012985205.1 Planctomonas sp. JC2975
GGCACCGACATCCCTCGTGCTGCCGCAGCTCTCGCTGGCGATCGTCACCTCGCTCATCGCGTTCAACAAGGTGGGATCGCCTCAGTACATCGCCTGGCTGGCCGCACCCGTCGTGCTCGGTCTTCTGATGTCGGGACGCCGGTTCCTCACCCCGGCCATCCTCGTCGGCGTGACGGCAGGGCTCACGCAGCTCTTCTACCCGTGGCTGTACCTGGAGCTGCTGAACCTGAACGCATGGGTCCTCGCCATCGTCACCGTGCGCAACGTGATGCTCTTCGTCGTGCTCGGCTGGTCCGTCGTCGCGCTATGGCGCACCGGCAGCGGGCGTGCAGCACGCGGCGGCGTGTCGCGGGCGGAGACATCCGACAGCCGGGTGTGGCCGCTGAACAGAGCGGATGCCGCGCCCGGCGACGACCTGCCCATCGAAGCACCGGCCGCTCGCGTCAGCCCGTCGGCAGACGAGCTCTTCCCGCAGCAGCTCTGACGCGATTCACCGGGCGGAGCGGATGCCGGGCCTCGCGTCTCCGGTCCGCCGACGCAGACTGGTTCTGCACCCCTCAGCCGCCGATCGGAAGGACTCATCATGCTCGTCGCATTCTCCGTAGCACCCAGCGGAACGGGAAGCGGGGGCGACTCCGTGCACGACGCCGTTGCGGCGGCAGTGCGGATCGTCCGCGACTCCGGCCTTCCGAACCGCACCGACTCGATGTTCACCACGATCGAGGGCACGTGGGACGAGGTCTTCGACGTCATCAAGCGCGCGACGGATGCCGTCGGCGCGTACGGTTCGCGGGTTTCCCTGGTGCTGAAGGCGGACATCCGCCCGGGCCACACGGGCGAGCTCACCGGCAAGGTGGAGCGCCTCGAGGCTGCGCTGGACGCCCAGCAGCGCTGACGGTTGCCGACGGCTCGCCGGAAGGCATGGGCGATTTCGTGACGTCCGAAATCGATTCGTCATCGAATCGATTCGAGAACGTCACGTCCGACGCCTAGCATTGACCACATGGCCAACCTCACCGACGGGCCGGCGCTTTCGCCGGCCCGAACCCGTCTTGCCCTGCTGGCGCTCGCGCTGGGCGGATTCGGGATCGGCTCGACCGAGTTCGTCGCCATGGGGCTCCTGCCCAACATCGCCTCGGATCTGCTGCCGCAGCTCTACGCCGCCAGCCCGGCCGAGGCCAACGCGCAGGCCGGCTGGATCATCTCCGCGTATGCGCTCGGCGTGGTGGTCGGAGCTCCGACCATCGCAGCGGCCGCAGCCCGCTGGCCGCGCAAGCGGCTGCTTCTCTGGCTGCTGGTCACGTTCACCGCTGGCACCATCGCGGCGGCTGTGGCGCCCACCTTCGGCCTGGTGCTCGTCGCGCGGTTCGTCGCCGCGCTCCCGCACGGAGCGTATTTCGGCATCGCGAGCCTGGTGGCGGCATCCCTCATGGGTCCTGGCAAGCGTGCCAGGGGAGTGGCGTTCGTTCTCTCCGGCCTGACGATCGCGAACGTCGTCGGGGTTCCCGCCATCACCTGGGTCGGCCAGCAGGCTGGCTGGCGCATCGCCTATCTCGCCGTCGCAGGCATTTTCGCGCTCACGTTCGTCGCCGTGCTGCTCGCCGTTCCGTGGCAGGCCGGAAACGCGGAGGCGACGATGCGGCGCGAGCTGAAGGCGTTCATCCGGCCGCAGGTGTGGTTCACGCTCGCGATCGGCGCCATCGGGTTCGGCGGACTCTTCGCCCTCTACACCTATATCGCGCCCATCGTCACCGACGTCGCCGGACTCCCGGAGTGGGCTGTGCCGCTCATGCTCGTGTGCTGCGGCCTCGGCATGACTGTCGGCAACCTGGTGGGCGGCGCCATGGCGGACCGCAGCGTGAAGCGCACCATGCTGACCTTCTTCGTGGTGCTCATGGTGGCGCTGATCGGCGTCGGAGCGCTGGCGCAGAACTGGGTCGCACTGGCCGTCGGCGTGTTCCTGGTCGGGGCATCCGCGTCGGCCATCTCACCCGCCATCCAGACCAGGCTCATGGATGTCGCGCGCGACAGTCAGTCGATCGCCGCTGCACTCAACCACTCGGCACTGAACATCGGCAACTCGTTCGGCGCGTACCTGGGCGGGGTGGTCATCGCCGCCGGATTCGGATACCGCGCACCGGTCTGGGTCGGACTGATCCTGACGGCGCTCGGTCTGCTCCTCGCGATCGGGTCGTTCACGCTCGACAGGGTGCGCCGCGCGCGGGGACTTCCCGTCGCGGGCCACACGGAGGGCATCCCGACCCTCCCGGTCGAGGCGCTCTGAGGGGCGCCGTCGCCGGCGTCCCACATGATCGCGCCAGGCTTCAACTTCTGCACTGGGAATCCCGGGGCACGAGCAACGAGCCGTCGCGGAAACACGCACCGATGGGCCGTGCTCGAAGTCGATCGGTTCGGGGCGCGAGAGCTTGCCGCAGCCGCTCAGTCGTTCTGCAGCAGGATGCCGTCCTGGATGGCGCGCTTGCGCAGCGCCACCTTGGTGCCGACGTCGTAGCCCGCGACGCGGTACTTCTCACGGATCCGCTTGAGGTAGCTCTTGGCCGTCTCGTCGGAGATGCCGAGCTTGAAGGCCACCGACTTCACGGGCTCGCCGGCGCCGTACAGGGCCATCACGCGGCGTTCCTGCGCGCTGAGCTTGGGCGATCCCGTCGTGCTCTGGCTGAGCGCAACGTCGAGCTCCTCCGAGATGAACGAGTCGCCGCGCATCGCCGCCCTGATGGCCTCCACGATCATGTCGGCGTTCTCGCTCTTCACGATGTAGCCCTGGGCTCCCGCCGCGAGGGCCTCGCGCACCACGTTCGGGTCGGAGTACGCACTCATCAGCATGGTGCGCACGCCGGCGGCCTTCAGCGCCTGGAGCTTGATGGAGACGGGGATGTTGTCCTTGAGGTCGAGGTCGAGGAGCACGACATCGACTGGGAACTCCTCGTGCGTGAGTAGCTCGGGCCATGTAGCGACGGCGGCGACCATCTCGATGTCGTCGGCTGCGCTCCGGATCCACTCGGTGAGTGCGGCGAGGAGCATCCGGTGATCGTCGACGATGGCGATCCTGATCGGGGTCTTCTCTTGTTCCTTCACGTGTGTTTCCTCACTCTGGCGGCGAGCCGGGCGATGGGGCACGCCTTGATGCGAGTCGCTCAGCGGTCCGCCGTCGCGTCGACAAGGCAGTCCACCTCAATGCGCACCATAGCGGACTGTCCGGTCTCGGTGTACCGACCGACTCTGCGAATAGCTTGCCACGCCGCGGGATCCACCTGGCGTCGTGGGATGCCGGTCGCCTCGAGTCGAATCTGCAAGCTGTGCACGTGCGGACCGGCATCCGCTCCTCTGACGATGCGGATGACGAGGGCCGCCGCAGGCCGGGGAACGCTTCCGACGAGCAGCCAGATAGCGGAGAACAGGCCATCGCGCTGCCGCGCGGACAGCGACGCGGCGAGGCCGTCAGGGTCGTCGATCCGCGTGACCGGATCGAGGAGCGCGGACTCGGTGACGGCGTGGTGCAGCCAGGTCTGCCTGCGGTCCTCGACGAGGTGCAGCCGCAGCTGGGTCGCCAGGGCTGAAGCGCGTGCGGCAGTCGCCTCGTCGAGCGGGAGTTCCGCACGTCCTGCTGCGACGTCGTCGAGAAGCTGCTCTGCGGCGAAGTCGAGGCGTTCCAGCTCCTCCGATGCCAGCATCCCGACGGCGGAGTCGCTGCTCGTGGTGCTCTGGGTCTGCGCGATCTCGGAGTGGTACTGCACGATCGAGCGGAACGACCGCACCAACGACACCCCGACGAGCGGTGCTGCGCAGGCGATGATGACGAACGCCACACGAGGTGCAGCCGACAGTGGATCGGGAACCTGGAGTCCGAGGACGACGAAGAGGATCACCGCGAATCCGCCCGTGGCCACCAGGATGTCGCGCGGCGGCCTGGTCGTCACGGCCGCGAACAGCAGCCCGCCGACCCCTACGCACGTCACGGGGAACACCGTGGTCGCCCCCGGCGACCACGATCCGATCAGGTCGAGAGCGGTGACGATCCCGCACGCGACGAGAAGGCCGGCGAAGCGCCCCTGCTCAGTGGGCGCCTCGCGGGGCGCCGGCATGACCCACATGAGCGCGGCAACGACGATGAGGAAGACCACGGCCGCCACGCCGAACCAGACCATCGGGTAGAACCGCCCGAACACCGCGAAGCGGATCGTCGAGGCGGCGACCAGCGCGTCCGCGATGACCATCGTGCCGATCCGCAGGCTGCTGACCCCCGTGTAGACGTGGGTGGCGCGGGCATCGAGGCGGCTCATGCTTTCGGCACCTCCAGCACGACGGTGGTGCCGGATCCGGGCGCGCTGAACAAGCGCGCGTTCCCGCCGACGTCGCGAACGCGCGCCACGATCGACTCGGTGAATCCGAGTCGCCCTGGCGACACGCTCCCCATGTCGAATCCGACACCGGAATCGGTGACCATCGCCCGCACAGTGACGTCGTCGTCCGTGATCGTGACGTGCGCCTGCGTCTCGCCCGAGTGCCGGCGCACATTCTCGAGGCATTCGGCCAGCGCGAGCAGGAACGCGTCGAGCGTCTCGGCCGGCAGCAGGACGTGCCCCGTTCCGTGCCAGGCGACGTCGAGTCCCATCCGCTTGAACCGCTGCTTCACCGTCTCGAGCGTGTTGCCCAGCGTGGACTCTTGCACCTGCCGCAGCGTGTAGTCGCCAGAAGCCGCCGGATCGGGCGTGTAGCCGAGCCGCAGCTGGCGAAGCAGCTCGGCGTCCTCGGAGGCCTGAGCTCGCAGCGCGTGCTCGCCGACGCCTCGACCGGAGTGCGCGAGCAGCGTGAGTGTGGCGAGCACCGTGTCGTGCAGCAGCCGCGCGCTCTGCCGACGTCTGGCCTCGAGTTCACTCGCCTGGCGTTCCGTGCGGTAGGCGTCGCTCATGCCCTCGATGCGGTCGACGGTCTGCGGCACGATGCGCGCCACCCAGACAGAGGTTCCCGTGCAGAAGGCCCAGCTTCCGACAGTCACGAAGAGCGCGGCGATGAGGTTGCCGCGCACGGACATCACCGTCGGGATGACCACGGCGAGCACAGCCACGAAGCCGGCGCCGAGGATGACCCGGCGGCGCGCCTCGGCGGCGAGCAGGAAAGCGGCGCTGCTGGAGGCGACGACGAGCATCGCGACGACCGAGGTTGCGGCTGGACCCGACTTCCCGCCGCTGAGCCCGACCACTCCGATGCCGATGAGTGCCGTCACCAGGATGACCACAACGGGGATGGGTGAGGTGCGGCGCTGCAGGTAGGCGCCGGCCGCGACGATGAGCAGGGCGAAGGCCACGATGCTGATGGTGGCCTCGAGCGCAGGAAGCGCCCCTGGAAGGATCGCGCACACCACCGTCGCGCCGCCGGCGACGGTGGTCACGGTCGTCGACGCGAACGCGAGCATACGGTCGCGTTCTTCGACGGTGCGCGTCATCGATCCTCCGGCTGTGCCTCACCCATGGGTGCAGACCCCCAGGCACGTTACAGACAGATTAGGCCGTCTGGCTGACACCGCCTCGCCGGCGAGCAGGCGCCTGTCGGATGTTCGGCCTGCCGGATCGGGAGGCGGCGATCGGCGTGATCGCACGCCGGGCCCGCTGATTCGTCGCCGGGCTCGGCGTCAGGACTCGAGAAGGCGTGCCAGCTGAGGTCCGATGAGGTCGTCCTCGATGAGGAACGCGTCGTGGCCGAATGGTGAGTGGATGACGACCGGGTGCGCTCCGTGGATGCTGTTCGGCATGCCTGCCGCGATGATCTGCTGCCCTTCGACGCTGTACAGCCGGTCGCTGTCGATGCCGAGCACGAGCGAGCGCGCCGTGACCCTGGACAGTGCGGTGTCGACGCCGCCGCGTCCGCGTCCGATGTCGTGCGACGTCATGGCGTTGACGACGGTGATGTAGCTGTTGGCGTCGAAGCGGCGGGTGAACTTGTTGCCGTGGAAGTCGAGGTACGACTCGACGGCGAAGCGTCCGCCCGCGCCGAGCGGAGAGATGCCGCTCTGCCAGCTGCGCTGGAACCGTTCGTTCAGCTCGTTGGCGCTGCGGTAGTTCAGGAGGGCCATGCGGCGCGCGAGCGCGAGCCCTGCGTGCGGTCCGTCGCCGTCGTCCGCGTCGTAGTAGCGCCCAGCCCGGAACTGCGGATCCGTGCGGATCGCCTCGATCTGCACCGAGTTCAGAGCGATCTGGTCGGCGGTGGAGAAGGGAGGCGCCGCGATCACGGCGACGCGCTCCACGCGATCCGGCAATCCGACGGCCCACTCCAAGGCGTGCATGCCGCCCATGGATCCGCCGATGACGGCCGCCCAGCGTGCGATCCCGAGCTCATCGGCCAGCGCCGCCTGGGCGTTCACCTGGTCGCGGATGCTGGTGTACGGAAACCGGGGACCCCACTCGATGCCATCGGGCGCGAGCGATGCAGGGCCGGTCGAACCCTGGCATCCGCCGATCATGTTCGGGGCCACCACGAACCATCGGTCGGTGTCGATGGCCAGGCCGGGGCCGACGATGCCGTCCCACCATCCCGAGGTCGGATGCCCGGGACCGGCGTCGCCCACGACGTGGCTGTCTCCGGTGAGCGCGTGGAGCACGAGCACGGCGTTGCCGCCGTCGGCGTCGGGCGTTCCCCACGTCTCGTACGCGACGACGGCGTTCGAGAGCGTACGGCCGCTCTCGAACGACAGCGGACCGATGCGGAGGAATCGGCGGTCGCCCTCGGGATCGCCATCACGCCAGGCTCCGGTCGCGCGGGGCTTGCCGAGCAGCGATCGTGCCTGCGCGTCGGTGATGAAGCTCGACGGCACCGTGTCTTCAGAGGTCTGCCAGTCCATGGTGAGGTCAATTCTCCCCGCTGCCGCGGCATCCTTCGGCACGTGTTACGGGCGCGCGGCCACCGTGGGGAACGGACGGGCATGCGAAAGGACCCGGACGAAGCCGGGCCCTTCCACGATGTCGGTACGGCCGCACGGCCGCGGCGTGTTACGCCGAGACGCTGTCGGCCTGGGTCGCGGCGCGCGCCGCGGCGAGGCCGGCGTCGAGATCTGCCTTGAGGTCCTGGACGTTCTCGATGCCGACGGACAAGCGCACCAGGCCCGGCGTCACGCCGGCCGTGAGCTGCTCCTCGGGGGAGAGCTGCGAGTGGGTGGTGGATGCGGGGTGGATGACCAGCGAGCGCACATCGCCGATGTTGGCGAGGTGGCTGAACAGGCTGAGGTTGTCCACGAGCGCACGGCCGGCGTCGACGCCGCCCTTGAGCTCGAAGGACAGCACGGCGCCGACGCCCTTGGGGGCGTACCTGTTCGCAGCGGCGTACCACGGGCTGGTCGGCAGGCCTGCGTAGTTGACCGAAGCCACATCGGGGTGGTTCTCGAGGAACTCCGCGATCTCCTGCGTGTTCTGCACGTGGCGCTCGATGCGCAGTGACAGCGTCTCGATGCCCTGGATAAGCAGCCAGGCGCTGTTCGGCGCGATGGCCGCGCCGAGGTCGCGCAGCAGCTGGACGCGGGCCTTGATGATGTACGCCAGTCCGTCGCCGACGGCTTGCGTGTAGCTGACGCCGTGGTAGGACTCGTCCGGCTCCGTGAGCCCGGGGAACTTCGCCACGTTCTTCGACCACTCGAAGTGGCCGCCGTCGACGATGACGCCGCCGATGGTGGTGCCGTGGCCGCCGAGGAACTTCGTCGCCGAGTGGATCACGATGTCGGCGCCGTGCTCGAACGGACGGATCAGGTACGGGGTGGCGATTGTGTTGTCGACGATCAGGGGCACGCCGGCCTCGTGGGCGATGCCCGCGACGGTCTCGATGTCGAGGATGTTGACCTTCGGGTTGCCCACCGTCTCCGCGAAGAACAGCTTCGTGTTCGGGCGGACGGCGCGGCGCCACTCCTCGGGGTCGTCCTGGTTCTCCACGAACGTGGTCTCGATGCCGAGGCGGCCGAGCGTGTACTTGAACAGGTTGTAGGTGCCGCCGTAGATCGAGCTGGAGGAGACGATGTGGTCGCCCGCCTGCGCGATGTTCAGCACGGCGAAGGTCTCAGCGGCCTGACCGCTGGCAACGAGCAGGGCGCCGGTGCCTCCCTCGAGCGCCGCGACGCGCTCCTCGACGACGGCCTGCGTCGGGTTCTGGATGCGCGTATAGATGTTGCCGAACTCGGCCAGCGCGAAGAGGTTCTTCGCGTGGTCGGAGTTGTTGAACACGTACGACGTGGTCTGGTAGATGGGCGTGGCCCGCGCGTTGGTCACCGGATCGGGCGCGGCGCCCGCGTGGACCTGCTTGGTTTCGAACTGCCACTGGGCGGCGTCGGTCATGATGATCTCCCGATTGGTGCGACGGAGGGCCGGCGTGGCATCCGCGCCGGTGGTCCATTCACCATAGGCACGGCGCCTTGCCCGCCCAAAACCCTCGAAACACGACGTAACCTCACCCGGCGGACGGACGCCGACCGTCTTCGGAGGGGGACGGATGCTGCGGCGGCCCGTCGGCATCCGTCGCGTTCTCCAGGGGTGCGTCGATGAGCACCGTGCCAGGCGGGACCGGCACGTCGGGTGCCGTCGGAGGCGGGATCTCGGCGAGCGCCTGCCTGCGGAACAGCCACGGGAAGTCCGGTTCGACCACCCAGTGGAACGCCTTCTTGATGAAGGGCTGCGCGAGGAAGGCGGAGATCGCCACGGCCAGCGCGATCATCCCGATCAGGACCAACGGGGAGGGCTGGTGGTCGAGCACCCCCGACTCGCGCAGCGGATACAGGAAGAAGCTGTGCAGCAGGTAGATGTACATCGTCGCGGCGCCCCACGCCGTGAAGACGACGCGGCGTCGCGGTACGAGGGTGAGGAACGCGAGCGTCAGCAGGGCCCCGATGCCGATCATGAGGAGACGCACGGCTCCCGCCCACCACTGGTCGTACCCGAACGAGTCGTACTGCTCGTCGTACAGGAGGAACCGGCGGATGAGCAGGTCACGCCACACGTCGATGTAGAGGCCGAGGAAAAGGAGCACGAGCGCGAAGAGCGCCAGTGCTCCGGCCCGCCAGCGCCAGGCGACGGCGCGACGCAGCTTCAGCCAGCGCTTGGTGCCGTCCCAGTGGCGCAGCTTCCAGCCGAAGACGAAAAAGGGGAGAAGGCCTGCTGTGCGGGCCAGGGCTAGCGTCGAGTCCACGTTGTCGAGGTATCCGGCGGCCACGGAGACCAGCAGAGCGAACACCATCGGGTAGCGCAGCATCACGATGTACGGCAGCGCGACTCGCCACACGCCGAGCGCGATCAGGAACCACAGCGTCCAGCTCGCGGTCGTGTAGTCGAGGCTCAGCTTTCCCGTCACGGCCCACGAGATCAGGCTCCACACGGTCTCGAAGATCACGTACGGGAAGACGATGTCGGTGAGCAGGCGCTTGACGCCGCGGTATCCGGGCGGTTGCGCCTTCGCGAAATATCCGGACACCGTCACGAACACCGGCACGTGGAACAGGTAGATGAAGAGGTAGAGCGCGTATGCGGTGTCGGAAGCCGCGATCAGCTTGAGAATGGCGTGTCCGATCACGACCAGCGTGATGGCCAGCCAACGAGCGTTGTCCCAGTAGGCGACCCTCGCCTTGCGCGGCGTCGTCGTCGTGATCCGTTCGGCGATCGTCATCCGATCAACACTATGGGGCTCGCCACGCTTCCCGCATTTCGGTCGTCGAGCCGGCGACCGTCAGAATGGTGGAATGGCAACACGGCGTGCGGTGGTCACGGGAGCGAGTTCGGGTATCGGAGAGGCGACGGTTCGCCTGCTCCGACAGCACGGTTGGGACGTCGTCGCTGTCGCACGACGCGTGGAGAGGCTCCGCGCGCTCGCCGACGAGACCGGCGCCGAGGCGTTCGCCGCCGACATCACCGTTCAAGCGGATGTGGACGCTCTGCGCGACCACCTGGCAGCCAACGGCGACGTGCACGCAGTGGTCAACAACGCGGGTGGCGCCAGAGGACTGGACACCGTGGAGAAATCGTCGGTCGAGGACTGGGCTTGGATGTACGAGGTCAACGTGCTCGGCACCAAGCGCGTCATCGCGGCTCTCCTGCCTCTGCTGCGCGACGGAGCGGATGCCGACACTCACGCCGACATCGTGAACGTCACCTCCACCGCTGGCCACGTCGCCTACGCGGGAGGCGGCGGATACAACGCCGCCAAGTTCGCCGAGCACGCGCTGACCGAGGCGCTGCGCCTCGAGCTCAACGGCGAGCCGATCCGCGTCATCGAGGTCGCTCCGGGTCTGGTGCACACGGAGGAGTTCTCGCTCACCCGTTTCAAGGGCGACAAGGCGCGAGCGGATGCCGTGTACGCCGACGTGCCCGAACCGCTGTCGGCCGTCGACGTCGCCGAGACGATCGTCGACGCGCTCGAGCGACCGCCCCATGTGGACCTCGACCTCATCGTGATCAAACCGGTGGCCCAGGCCGCGGCGTACAAGCTGCACCGCGGCCCTCTGAGCGTGAAGCGGGACTGAGCGATGCGGGCGCGGAGTGAGAGGCTCGCCGCGCGCGAACGTGCCGTTGCGCGATGGGAGCGCGCCAGCAGCTGGCCGTTCCTGGTGCTTTCCGTGGCGTTCATCGTCGCGTACAGCATCCGCTGCCTCGACTCGGACTTCGAGCACCACGACCCGGTGATCATCTGGACGATCCTCGCCTTCATCTGGGCCGTCTTCCTCGTCGACTTCATCGTCAGGTTCTCGCTGTCGACGCACAAGTGGACGTTCGTGCGACGCAACGTTCTCGACCTCCTTGGCGCGCTGCTCCCCGTGTTCCGTCCCTTCCGGGCCCTGCAGGAGCTGCGGCGCATCCGGTATTTCCGCAGCCAGACGGGAGCCGCCGTCCGCGCCCGCCTCGTCTCGAACGCCGCGGCGTTCGTGGTGCTGTGGGTGTACATCATCGCTGTGACCGAAGTGCTGGTGGAGCGGGGGGCCCCTGGCGCATCGATCCTGAGCTTCGGTGACGCCGTCTACTGGGCGGTCGTCACGATCGCGACCGTCGGTTACGGCGACATCGTCCCGGTCACGACGCTGGGGCGCACGCTCGCCGTGCTGCTCATGCTGAGCGGTATCGTCATCGTCGGCGTCACGACCGCCACCGTGGTCTCCTACATCAACGACGCGATCCACCCTAGGGACAACAGGCACAAGGCGGGCGCCGAGGGCGACGCCGCTGACAGCGAAGGGGAATGATGAGCATCCATCTCGTCGGAGGCGGCTACCGAGACGGGACCGAGCGCGCCGTGTACGGACCGTTCGTGTCGGAGGCGATCGCCGGGGCCGGGGACGAGCGCGATCCCGTGATCGCTGTGCTCACGGTGCGCGAGTCGGCGGATCCCTCGCACGGCGAGACGCTCGCCGCCGCACTGCGCACGGCGGGTGCCCCCCGCGAGGTCGACATCGTGGCGATCGTGGTCGACGAGGGCGAGACCATCCCGCTTGACGCCGTGGACGGGGTGGACGGGATCCTCGTCGGCGGCGGCCTCACCCCGGCGTACCTCGCCGGACTTGCGCCGCTCGCCGGGCGGATCAGGGACGCCGTCGTCGCCGGTGTGCCCTACCTCGGCTTCTCTGCGGGCGCGATGATCGCACCCGACCGCGCCATCATCGGCGGCTGGCGCATCGACGGAGTCGAGATCTGCTCCGAGGACGGTTCCGAAGAACTCGACGAGCTCACGATCGAGGACGGTCTCGGCCTGATCGACGTGACGGTGGACGTGCACGCCACCCAGTGGGGCAACTTGTCGCGCGCCATCGCGGCCGTCGACTCCGGGGCGGTCGGCGAGGTCATTGCGATCGACGAGTCCACCGTGCTCACCGTCGGCGCCGGACCGCTTCGGGCCGGAGGAGCCGGCACCGTGTGGGTGGTCACGAAGGATGATCGCGGCGTGCTCGTGCGGAGCATGCGGTAGAGCATCCGCTGCGGCACGGGATCTGATCGTCGGAGGTCACCGACCAGTCGGCCTGCGGTCGGACACCAGCGCGAACCCGAACCGAACCGAAGGAACCCGAACCGATGCCGAAGACGCTCGCCGAACTCGCCGCCGAAGGTGCGATGGATCACGGCTGGGCCGAAGCACTGCAGCCGGTGTCCGGCGACATCGCGGCGATGGGGGACTGGCTTCGGCGGGAGGTGGCATCCGGGCGGCCGTACCTGCCGGCCGGAGCGAACGTGCTGCGGGCATTCCGGTATCCGCTCGCCGATGTTCGGGTGCTGATCGTCGGGCAGGACCCGTATCCGACTCCGGGGCATCCGATCGGCCTGTCGTTCGCCGTGGAGCGCGACGTGCGGCCGGTTCCGCGCAGCCTGCAGAACATCTACCGTGAACTCCGCAGCGACCTCGGCATCGAGACGCCGTCGCACGGCGACCTGACAGCGTGGAGCGAGCACGGCATCATGCTGCTCAACAGGGTGCTCACGGTGAGGCCCGGCGCAGCGGGATCGCACCGAGGCGCCGGCTGGGAACGCGTGACCGAGCACGCCATCAGGGCGCTCGTGGCGCGCGGCACGCCGCTCGTCGCCATCCTGTGGGGGAGGGATGCCGCCAACCTCCGCCCCCTGCTCGGTCAGACTCCCATCATCACCTCGCCTCATCCCAGCCCGCTGTCGGCCGATCGGGGATTCTTCGGATCCAAGCCGTTCAGCCGCGCCAACGAGCTGCTCGTGCAGCAGGGCGCGCTGCCGGTGGACTGGTCGCTCGATTGACCCTCGCGGACTGAACCGAGCCGGCAGACCGGTCCGGTCGAGATCGGTGAGCCGTCTTCTCAGGCGGCCAGCGCTCCGGTCAGCAGTTCGCGCAGGATGCGGCGCAGGCGCGGTCCGACATCCACGATTGCGTGTGCGAGTCGCGGGTCGCTGCGATAGAGGGCGGAGATCTCGGGTCCCGGCGTCGCGATCTGCCAGAACGCACCGGCGAGCGCTGTCGCGCTGGCGATGACGTCGACGCCGTCCGCGTCGGACAACGCGGGGAGCAGGCGCTGCATCGAGACGACGATGGCCTCGACCTCGGCGTGGGTGCCGTACTTGAAGCGCCGAACGGCATCCGACGACACGTTGCGCTCCAGGTTCATCGGTGCCTGGGCGAGCAGGTCGCAGAACATGCCGCGCGAGGCGAGAGTGGCCGAGAGGGCGGATGCGACGGCATCCGGATCCGACTCGCTCACGTCGAGTGCGTCCAGCTGTCCGCGCACGCCTACCGACCATTCCCGCCAGCCTTCGCCCGTGAGCCGCAGGAAGATCTCCTCCCTCGTCTCGAAGTAGCGCAGCAACGCGGACTTGTGCATACCGACGGCGTCGGCGATGTCGGTGAGCGTGATCTGGCGGATTCCGCGCTCGGCCGCCAGCTGCCGTGCCGCGGTCAGGATCGCCTCCTCGCGCCGCTGCTTGGCCTCTGGACTCCTCGCTCGTTGGAAGTCTGCGGGCGCCGGTCCACGCTCGCCGTCGGGCATCGGTGATCCATCCATGCCGACAGTTTAGCAAAACGGTGTTGACTAAATAAGAGAACAGTGTTGTACTAAGTGCGTGACAGAGAACGAGACAGTGAACACGAACAGCGAACAGAGCACCCGGATCGGCGCGGAAGGCGCTGCGACGCAATCGGGAGCAGAGACGAAGACCTGGTTCATCACCGGGTCGTCGCGCGGCTTCGGGCGCGCCTTGGCGGTCGCGGCACTCGAAGCGGGAGACAGGGTGGCGGCCACGGCGCGTCGTCCGGAGCAGTTGGACGACCTGGTGGCGACCTACGGAGACCGGGTGGTGGCGTTGCGGCTGGATGTCACAGACGTCGACTCCGTACGCGAGGCGATCGCGTCCGCCCGCGAGGCGTTCGGATCCATCGACGTCGTCGTCAACAACGCGGGCTATGCCAACGTCGCGCCGATCGAGACCGGGGATGACGCAGACTTCCGCACCCAGTTCGAGACGAACTTCTGGGGCGTCTACAACGTCTCGAAGGCGATGATCCCCGTGCTGCGGGAGCAGGGCGGCGGATTGATCATGCAGTTCTCCTCCGTCGGCGGGCGTGTCGGCGGATCGGGCGGGATCGGCTCGTACCAGGCGGCGAAGTTCGCGATCGACGGGTTCAGCCGGGTGCTGCGGTCCGAGACCGAGCAGTTCGGCGTTCGGGTCCTCGTCGTCGAGCCGAGCGGATTCCGCACGGACTGGGCGGGTAGCTCGATGAGCATCGCCGACCTGCCGCAGGAGTATGCCGCCCTCGGCGCGCGTTACGCCGATGCGGCATCCGCGGAATCCAGCCTGCAGGCGGGCGACCCCGACCGGGCCGCGGGCATCCTGGTGCGCCTCTCACGTCGGTCTGACCTCCCGACGAACCTGCCGATCGGAGCGAACGCAGCGCGGTTGTCCGTCGGATTCGACCGCTCGCAGCTCGAGAGTGATCTCGCGTGGCAGGAGGTCAGCCGATCCGCCGACTTCGGCCAGCCGTATCCCGTGGAGTTCCCCGCGGATGCAGACGCCTCGGAGCAGGTCGCCTGATGCGGGACGGGCGGTGCCGGGAGAGAGTGTACCCGGCACCGCCGGCGTCGCGTCAGTCCGGTGCGCGTGACCGTAGCCCGTTCGCCACCCCGCTCAGTTGAGGGCGGACGTGAGGCGGGCCAGGCCGTCCAGGAACGTGGCCCTTGCCGGCTCGTTGTTCCACTCGTCGAGCGTGAGCTCGCGACCGGAGTCTCTGTAGTCCTTCTCGACAGCCCGCATGGCCTGCACGAAGGGCGTCCCGCGGACCATGAGAGACATCTCGGCGTTCAGGCTGAAGGACCGGATGTCCATGTTGCTGGACCCGATCACGGCGATGTCGTCGTCGATGGAGAAGTGCTTGGCGTGCAGGATGAACGGCGCCGGGTACAGGAAGATCCGCACCCCGGCCGCGAGGAGCGTTCGGTAGTACGAGCGCTGTGCGTGGTAGACGAGCCCCTGGTCGCCGATCTCCGAGACGAACAGCTGCACGTCGAGACCACGCTGGCACGCGGTCGTGATGGCGTAGACCATGGCCTCGTCCGGAACGAAGTACGGACTCGTCAGGATCACCCGCTCCGTCGCCCCGTGAATGAGCGAGAGGAACAGCCGGAGGTTGTTCTCCGACTCGTAGGCGGGTCCCGACGGCACGAGCTGGCACGCCAGGTCCGCCGGCTGGAGGTCGACGTCGGAGGCGGCGACGTGCTCGGCCGACGACACGTCCTCTCCGGTCTCGATGAGCCAGTCGGACAGGAACACGACGTTCACCTGCGACACGATCGGTCCGTCGACCCGGGTGACCAGTTCCTGCCACTTCAGGCCGCGCTTGATGTTCTTCTGGCTGTTGTAGTCGCGCGAGATGAGGTTCTGGGAGCCCATGAACCCGACGCGGCCGTCGACCACGACGAGCTTGCGGTGGTTGCGCAGATCCGGCCGCTGGAACTTGCCCTTGAACGGCTGAACGGGCAGCATGAACGACCACTTGACGCCGATGCGGTCGAGCTCGGCGAACGTCTTGTCGCCCTCGGGGATCTTGCGCGACGCGATGAAGTCCGCGAGCAGGCGAACGGTCACCCCCCGCGCGACGGCGCGCTCCATCGCGGAGAAGAACCCTCGGGTCGTGTCGTCCCAGGCGACGATGTAGAACTCGACGTGCACCCAGGCGGTCGCCTCGTCGATCGCCGCCGTCATGCGGTCGATGGAATCCTGGTAGTCGGCGATCAGCGAAGTGCTGTTGCCGCTGAGCGGCGGCAGCCCGGTGAGCGCCTCGTTCTGCTCGGTCACGCGCGCGAACCAGCGCGGCCAGGCGGCATCCGCGTCCTGTCGCACGGCTCGCTCGCGGATGAACGCATCGATCCGCGCCTGCTCGTTGCGGCGCCGGGCCGGCAGCCGGAAGTTGCCGATGAGCAGATAGATGACCAGGCCCAGCACCGGGAGGATGAGGATGAGGAGCAGCCACGCCATCGCGGCCGTCGGCTTGCGGTTGCGCGGGATGTAGATCAGCGCGACCACGTCGATGATCAGCACGAAGACCCACCCGAATCCCCAGAACAGGTTCGACAGCAGTAGCGAGTGCATGTCGCGCAGGGTAGGCGCGTCGCGGTCGTGCCGGGCATTCCCCGTCACCAAATCACCCGCGATGCGTCGGCCGCACGTGCGGCATCGTCGGCCGGCCGCACGAAACAGTTCCGCAACAACCGACGATTACCCTTGTGCCGTGCTGGAAGAGGAATACGAGACGCGGCGGGTGCTCCCGGCGCACCTGCGCAAACCGGAGCCGCAGGAGGCGCCGTTCGCGTATGAGATCCGCGACGCGACCCCGGCTGACCTGCCGCACGTGCGCGAGATCTACAACTACTACGTCACGAACAGCACCGTGACCTTCGACGAGGACACCACTTCGCTCAAGGAGTGGAAGTCGAAGTACGCCTACCTGCGCAAGATCGGCATGCCGTTCATCGTGGCCGAGTCGCCGAGCGGCCAGATCCTGGGATACGCGCTCGCCACGCCCTGGAAGCAGAAGAAGGCGTATCGGTACACGGTGGAGAACTCGATCTACCTCGGACAGGCATCCACCGGCAAGGGGCTGGGCAAGGTGCTCATGCAAGCCCTGCTCGACGCGTCGAAGGCCGCCGGTCTCAAGGAGATGATCGCCGTGATCGCCGATCAGGGCGCTGAGGCCTCCATCGCCATGCACCGGTCATTCGGCTTCAAGGAAGTCGGCAGCATGGGTCACGTCGGCTACAAGTTCGACCGCTGGCTGGGCACGGTTCTCATGCAGAAGAGCCTGAAATGAGCGTCTGCGGCGCGGCGATCCTGTGGGTTCGCCGCGTTGCCGTTATCAATTCGTAATAAACCCTGGCGGATGTCGTGGCCCGGCAATACAGTGATCTCACCGTCACAGCCGGGCGCCTCCTTTCACTCGAGACGATCGACACGACGCTGTACGAATCGAGGCCTGCCGGCATCACTGGGATGCGGCAGGCCTCGTCCATTCACCGCCGGCGACGCAGTCGCGGCCGGCGGATCGGTCACTCCCTCGCAGGCGCCTTGCGCAGCACGTAGAATCCGACGACCGCGGCGACGACCCCGGGGATGAGCAGCCACGCCACGACGCCGATCGCCTTCACCTGCAGGAACCAGGCGCCGACGGTGGCCCAGGAGTCGGTCAGTGTTGCGGCGGCCACACCAGCGACCACCAGCAGCACCACGATCGCCCCCAGCGCGTAGAGGCCGTTGGCGCGCCACCGCACGAAGACGCTGCCGGCCAGGGCGCCGAGCGCGAAGCAGATCATGAACGCCGCGAAGCCGGCAAACAGCCGCTCCCACAGCGGACCGGTGCCGAAGTAGACGTTGCTGAACATGTGGGCGTTCATGCCGTAGCCGTTCGTCCAGTCCTCGACGTAGGAGAGCAACGTCGCCACGGCGGTGAACAGCAGACCTTGGAGGGCGAAGGCGACGACGGTGCCGAAGTAGTAGTCGCGGCGCGTGGCCGACATGCCCAGTGCGAACCGGAAGGTGAGGTTCATCGCCTGCACGGCTGCGACGGCGAAGTACACGTAGATGTACGCCGTTGCCCCCGACCATTCGGTTCCTTCGAGGGACTCGCCTGTCGAGAAGAAGATCGAGATCCAGATGATCATGTTGATCAGGAATACAAATCCGATGATCATCCAGGGCAGGGCGATCATGGTGAATCCGTTGGCGAAGTGGAGCCGGGTGACGGTCCAGACGCGATGCGCTGCGCCCTGCACGACGGTGGAATCGGCGACGGTGGCCGGTGTGCTGATGGCGGTCATGACGATGCTCCGTTTCCGGCTGCTGAGGTCTCGGCGCCGAACTCGGCGCCTGTCGAATTGGTGGAGCGCACGACGAGCTGCTGCAGGGAGACCGGGGCGAGCTCGAGACCGGCAGCGACGGCATCCCGTCGCTCGTCGGCATCCAGGCGTTCGACGGTGACGGATGCCAGCCCGCCGATGCCCTCGCGATGGAGCACTCTGCGCCCGACGATGAACGCCTCGACCGCGCCGCGCGGGCCGACGATCGTGGTCGCCGAATCGCGTGCGGACTCGGACGACTCGTCCATGATGATGCGGCCCTTGTCGATCACGACCACGTGCTCGAGGATGTTCGCCACCTCGTCGATCAGGTGCGTGGAGAGGATGATCGTGCGCGGATGCTCGCTGTAGTCGGCGAGAAGGCGGTCGTAGAAGATCTGGCGAGCGACGGCATCCAGTCCGAGGTACGGCTCGTCGAAGAACGTGAGCGGCGCCCGGGCGGCGAGGCCGACGATGACGCCGACGGCGGACAGCTGGCCGCGGGACAGCTTCTTGATGCGGCGGTTCAGCGGGAGCTGGAAGTCATCGATGAGCTGGGCCGCGAAGTCGGCGTCCCAGTTCTCGTAGAACCACGGCGCGCATGTGAAGACGTGCTTCGGCTTGAACTCGTCCGGGTACTTCTGGCTCTCCTTGATGAAGGACACGCGCGAGAGCACTCTGGCGTTCTCGACGGGGTGCTCGCCGAACACGCGGATCTCCCCGGTGGTGGCGAAGTCCTGGCCGGTGATGGTCTGCATGAGCGTCGTCTTGCCTGCGCCGTTGCGGCCGAGCAGGCCGGTGATGGCGTCGGTCTTGAACGAGAGGCTCACGTCGTCGAGCGCTGTGACGTCACCGAATCGCTTGGTGAGGCCGCTGATCTCGACCACGGGTGCGGTCGATGTGGTCACGATGGTTCTCCTTCGTGCGTGATGAGTTGGCTGAGCTGTGTCGGCGTGATGCCGAGGTTCTTCGCCTCCGCGAGCAGCGGGGCGATGTAGTCGGTGCGAAAGCTCTCGCGTCGTGCGGCGAGGAGTCGTTCGCGGGCACCGGCGGCGACGAACATGCCGATGCCGCGCTTCTTGTACAGGACACCGGTGTCGACCAGCAGTCCGACGCCTTTTCCGGCCGTCGCCGGATTGATGCGATGGAACGATGCGAACTCGTTCGTGGACGGCACCTGGCTCTCCTCGGGCAATGCGCCAGAGATGATGTCGTTTTCGATCTGTTCCGCGATCTGCTGGAAGATCGGCTTGCCTTCGTCGATCACCGGCTCTCCTCTTTGGTTCATTAGTAGAGTAACTAACCGACCAAGCTGCGTCAAGACTCTTCTCGCGAAAGTCACCGTCGCGGTGGGGTCATGAACCTACTGGCCTGCGCGGACGCCGCCCTAGGCTCGTGGCATGGCCGACGACTTGCACGAACTGACCGCGCTCGCTCAGTGGAACCTGCTGCAGAAGGGTGAGGTGACGCCGGTGGAGCTCGCCGACCACTACCTGGGACGCATCGAGGCGCTCAACCCGCAGATCGGCGCCTTCGTGACAGTGACCCCGGATGCCGCGCGCGAGCGGGCGGCGCAGGTGGCGGCATCAGTTCCCCGCACAGCGCCGCTCTGGGGGCTGCCGATCGGCGACAAGGATCTGTGGCGTCGCGCGGGAGTTCCGACCGGATTCGGCTCGCGCCTCCTCGCCGGCTACGTTCCGGAGGAGTCCGACGAGATCGTGCTCGACCTGGACGCCGCCGGCGCGGTCAGCCTCGGCAAGACGAGCGCACCGGAATTCGGGCTCCCGTCGTACACGGAGACGCTCGTCGCTCCGCCCGTGCGCACGCCGTGGGATCTCTCGCGCGGCGCCGGCGGATCCAGCGGGGGAGCGGCCGCCGCCGTGGCCAGCGGCATGCTGCCCTTCGCGCCGGGCTCGGACGGCGGCGGATCCGTTCGCATCCCCGCCGCGGCCTGTGGGCTCGTCGGGCTCAAGCCCTCCCGCGGCCGGGTGCCCTCGGGCAGCGGGCTCGAGTCGCTGGGCGGACTCGTCGTGGATGGTCCGCTGGCGCGCACCGTCGAGGACGCCGCGCTGCTGCTGGACGGCATGATCGCCAGGCGGAACGGACGCGTAGACCACCGGTTCGCGACGCTCGCGCAGGGAGACGACACAGCCTTCCTCCCGCACGCCGTGCGCGGCGAGGGACGCTTCCAGCTCGGGGTGATGACCACGAGCGCCTGGGACCTGGACTACGAGATCACGATCGACCCGGAGGCCCGCTCGGCCCTCGACGACGCCGTCGACGCGTTCGCCGCGCTCGGCCACGGGATCGAGGAGACGGCGCTGAAGCCGGATCCGACGTACGCACCCGCCTTCATCACCGTGTGGAAGGCTGGAGCCGCGCGCATTCCTGCCGAGGGCGACGCCATGGCGCTGCTCGAGCCGCTCACCCGCTGGCTGGTCGAGCAGGGTCGCGCGTTGCGCGCGTCCGAACTCGTCGGAGCACTCGTGGCACTGACCGCGTTCGAGCGTTCGCTCATCCGCCAGCTGTCGTCGTTCGACGCGGTGCTGACCCCGGCGCTGGCGATGACGCCGCGTCCCATCGGCTGGTACGACTCGGAGGACGCGGAACTCAACTTCGCACAGCAGGTGCAGTACACGCCGTTCACGTCGATGCTCAATGTGAGTGGTCTGCCGGCGATCACGTTGCCGGTCTGGCAGACGTCCGAAGGGCTTCCGATGGGGGTGCAACTGATCGGCCGCCCCGGCGGAGAGGCCACGTTGCTCGCGCTCGGAGCGCAACTGCAACGGCGGATCGGCTGGCAGCGGCGCCGCCCGCCCGTGTGGCGCGTTGGGGCATAGAGACGCAGCGCATGGCTCCCGGCCAACCTTAGGTAAGGCTGCCCTTATACTGAAATGGCCATGTACAGACCCGATCACTCCGCGCACACCGGCGCCACAGCGCACCGAGACGACCGTGTGCAGTTCGTCGTGACGGGCGACGAGACGTCGCTCGCCGAATTGCAGAGCGAGCTCGCACTCCTGCCGCTGTGCGCCAAGGGGAGGGTATTCGTCGAGGTGCCGGAGCCGGCGGATGTCTTCCCGCTGCAGGTGCCCATGCGCATGACCGTGACGTGGTTGCCGCGGTCCGTGCGCGGAGGGCGTACTGGCACAGGGGAGCGCTGCGCCCCCGGCCAGGCGCTGCGTCGCGCGGTTGGCGCATGGAGCGCGGAGATGCTCTGCGACGGGCCAGGCGACACCCAGGCGATCCTGACCGGGGACTACCGGGGCGTCAGCGGCGTCTACGAGGTGCTTGCCGGACGCGTGGGCATGACGCCCGAGAACATCACCGCACCCGAGCGCTTCGGGTTGCGAATCGAACCCTGACGCGCACCCGCCGGCCGACTGCCGCCGGCTGAGCTCATCGAAGCCGGGATCCCTGCGATCGTCGTTTCGACAACCTCGACCAGCGGGAGCGCTCCACCGGCCGGGTTGCTCGACCGGCCGGATCGCTCAACCAGCGGACTCGCTCGCCGCGCGGGTGTCGCCGATGCCGAGCAGCCGCCGAGTCGCGTCCCACAGGTCGCGCTCGAGCTGAGGGTCACGGGCCTGCGCATTCACCCGGCCGTTCGCCGTGAATCTGTCGAAATACGTGCCCGACGGCTCGCGGACCTCGGCCTCGCCGGCCAGTGCGATGAGCGGACCGGCGCCGCTTTCGGGCGAACGTCCGTACCTGCCGCCCGTGACGGCATTGCCGAAACGGATCAGCGGCGACTGCCCGCCGAAGCGCGTGACGATCGTGCCCGGATGGAACGAGTAGGCGCTCACTCCCGTACCGGTGAGGAGCTCGCCCAGCCTGCGCGCGAACAGGATCGTGGCGAGCTTCGACGTGCCGTACGCCTGCCATCCGCCGCGCCATGGACGCTGCTCCCAGTCGAGGTCGTCGAGGCGAAGGGATCCGAACATGTTCGCCATGCTGGCGGTGCTCACGACGCGGACGGGCGCATCCTTCGCGCTCTCGACGAGACGGTCGTGCAGCAGGTGCGTGAGCAGGAACGGCGCGAGGTGGTTCGTCTGGATGGTGCGTTCGTGTCCGTCGACCGTGACCTCGCGCGATCCGTAGAGACCGCCGGCGTTGTTGGCCAGCACATCGATGCGATCGAGCCGCTTCAAGAGTGCGGATGCCAGCTCCCGCACGTCGTCCAGTCGCTCGAAGTCCGCGAGCAGTGCTTCGCCGCCGATCCGATCCGCGACGGCTCGCGTGCGCTCCGCGTTGCGTCCGACGACCACGACGCGGTCGCCCTGGCGCGCGAGCACCCCAGCCGCGTACTCGCCGATCCCTGAGCTCGCGCCGGTGATCACGACCGTGCGCTTCGAACCGCTCGATCCGCCTGAACCGCTCATCGATATCCGCCCTTCTCGAGGCCTGCCTCGATCTCGAACCGATTGCGCAGCGGATCACGTCCCGCCACGAAGTACAGCACCGGGAACAGCATGCCGTATCGACGCCACTGGCGCTGGTGCACGGCCTCGTGTTCCAGCACGTCATCGGAGAGCGTGTCGTTCGTGAGGTAGCAACCGCCGACGAAGGAGCCGCCGCGACCGAACGTGCGCCGCGGCATCCCGCTGAACACCCACAGCCCGTGGCGCCTCTCCACCCGGCCCACGCTCCAGAAGAAGCCCCACGCGAAGCCGACGGCCGTTGCGTACCGGTAGCCGAGGTAGGACAGCGCCGAGTCCACCAGGAACTGGCGCGGGAGCGCCGCGAAGGCGGAGAGCGACGCCCGAGCTCCCTGCGTGAGCGAAGCGCGAGCGGTCCGTTGGCTCCGGGCTCGGAAACCGTTCGACTCGCTGCGCCCGCTCATCGGGCTACGGGTCGAAGTGAGCTCGCTCTTCCGGCCCGTGATGCTCATTCGGTGGGGCGCCCGTATGCCTCGAGGAGCCGCAGCCATACCTCGCTGAGCGTCGGATACGACGGCACCGCGTGCCACAGTCGGTCGATCGTCACCTCGCCGACGATCGCCACGGTCGCCGAGTGCAGCAGTTCGCCCACATCCAGGCCGACGAACGTGGCGCCGACGAGCACCCTGCGATCCTCGTCCACCACCATGCGTGCCCGGCCGACGTACTTGTCGCTGGCGATGGTGGCACCGGCGACCCACGAGATGTCGTAGTCCACCACACGAGTGCGGATGCCGGCCTTCTCGGCCTCTGCGGCGCTCAGCCCGACCGACGCCACCTCGGGATCGGTGAACGTCACCTGCGGCACCGATGCGTGGTCCGCTGTCGCGGCGTACGTGGACCACGGTGCCAGAGACAGCGTCTTGCCGTTCGCGCGCGCCGCGATCGCATCCCCTGCGATGCGGGCGTCGTATTTGCCCTGATGGGTCAGGAGGGCTCGGTGGGTGACGTCGCCGACGGCATACAGCCAGGCATCCTCTCCTGCGCCGTCGAGCACGCCGCCTTCGGCATCCGAGCCGGCAGGAGCGAGCACGCGGAGCGAATCGTCCGTCGGCAGCCAATCGCCTGGAGTGAGCCCGACGGTCTCGAGTCCGAGGTCGAGCGTGTTCGGCACGCGTCCGGTGCACACGAGCACCTCGCCGGCGGTGACGGACGATCCGTCGTCGAGCACGATGGTCACGGCATCCGTCTCGTCGTCGCGGGTGACACGCACGGGCGACACACCCGTGCGCACGACGGCGCCGAGGTCCCCCAGCGAGGTCAGCACCAACTCGCCGGCGAACGGCTCGTTCTTGCCGAGCAGACCGCTGCGGGCGATGACCGTCACCTCGACGCCGAACCCGGCGTACGCGGTCGCCATCTCCACCGCGACGACACCTCCGCCGATGATGGCGAGCGACGAGGGCACCTCGTGCACACTCGTCGCGTCACGGCTCGTCCACGGGTCCGCGTCGATCAGGCCAGGGACGTCGGGCAGCAGCGAGGCGGATCCGGTGCACACGGCTACCGCATGCCTCGCGGTGATGACCGTAACCTCGTCGTCCGCACCCGTCACCTCGATGCGCTTCGGACCTGTCAGCCGGGCATGGCCGCGCACCAGATCGATGTTCGCGCCGTTCAGCCACTCGACCTGGCCGTCGTCCTTCCAGTTGCTCGTCACCTTGTCGCGACGACGCAGCACGGCGGCGACGTCGAGGTCGCCGGTGACAGCCTGCTCGGCGCCGTCCACGTTGCGCGCAGCCCTCAGCAGCGCCGCACTGCGCAGCAGCGCCTTCGACGGCATGCAGGCCCAGTACGAGCACTCGCCTCCGACGAGCTCCGACTCCACAAGCACGGTCTTCATACCGCCCTGCACTGCGCGATCGGCCACGTTCTCGCCGACTGCGCCCCCTCCGATGACGATGACGTCGTATTCGATCTCGTTCACGCTCGCAGACTATCCGCGGTGTGTTGCCGGATGGGCCAGTGCGCCGGCGTCCCGGGTGTGCACCGGTGCACCGACCAGGGGATCGGTCCGGCGGCCTCGGCGCTCAGCTCGGCGCGCCGTCGTCGGGCATCCGCCGCGTCAGTGCGCCGAGGATGCGCAGGATGACGGTGAGGTCGTCGGACGCGGCATCCGGCGTGCGGGGGGCGAACTCGGTGATCGCAGCACCCGCCAGCTCGAATCGCCCACGCAGCGCGGTGATGGCGGCGACCACCTCTTCCGGCTGCAGCCCGAACGGCTCGGGGAACTGCACGCCCGACATCGCGCCAGGGTCGAGCACATCCAGATCGACGTGCACGTACACGGAGTCGGCGCCCGTTGCGACGACGGCATCCACGAGGGCGTCTGGTGTGTGCAGCTCCTCGATCGTGACGAGTCGGATACCCGCCTCATCCACGTAGGCCGCCTCGCCGTCGTCGAGTTCCCGCGTTCCGGCCAGCACGACGGAGTGCGGGGCGAGAACGGCGTCGCCGACCGATGCCAGCGGATCCGGGGCCTCGCCGAGCAGCGCCCGCAGCACCATTCCGTGGAACGCCGCGGATGGCGAAGACTCGGCGGTGTTGAGGTCGCCGTGCGCGTCGAACCAGACGAGTGCGACGGATCCGGAGGGTCGCCGCGACACAGCGTGCTGCACGCTCGCGAGGTCGGCGGCGCAATCGCCGCCGATCGTCACGATCAGGCCGTCGCCGATCGCAGACAGCTCCGTGAGAGCGGCGGCCGCCCTGTCCCGGATCATGGAGATCGACGACAGGCGATTGACCCCGGATCCGAGCGACTCGCCCGCCTCCATCGGCACGTCGACAGTGGTCGTGGCCGACGCCGGAAGGTCGCCGGCGACCGCGGCGGCCCCATCCATGAGCTGCATCGCGCGAGAGGAACTCGATCCCTGCCACTGCGGGACGATCAGAAATCGGGTCGGCATTGGAACAGACTACTTTTCCCGCGCGCTGGAGCTGAGAGCGGAGGCCATTTCTGGCCTCCGCCGCGACGCTCCCTCTTGCTCGGCCGGACGGCGGAACCACGCCGCCCGGAACCGGCTCGTGGGGCCCAGCGCCGACCGCCGTCTCGGCGGTCGGCACTCGGCACTTCTCCCGGCGCTCAGGGACCTCGCCGTTGCGCTTCGCGCTATTTGGTCGCGGAGGCCAGGGCCTTGCGCAGCTCCTCCGCCGTGAGGCGAGGGCCGTATGCGGGGGTGTCGCGCTGGATCCGCCAGCTCTCGCTCAGCGGTCCGCCGTCGACGGTGTCGAACCCGATCGCGTCGATGAAGGCGGCGACAGTCGCGTTGGCGGCTGCGTCGTCTCCGAAGATCGCGAGCGCGCGGCGGTCGGGAGTGCCTGCATCCTGCGCCTCATCGGTGATGGCCGAGGCGAAGATGTGGTTGAACGCCTTCACGACGTGCGCGTCCGGCAGATGCTGCTGCAGCTTCGCCGAGCTCGTCTCGCTCAGGTCGTCGAGCTCGGCGATGTGCCCGTCGCGTTCCCAGTAGTAGTTGTTCGTGTCGATCACGGCCTTGCCGTTCAAGGGCTCGACGGGAACCTTGTCGATGGCGAGGAACGGGATGGTCACCACGGCGATGTCCGCGGCGCCAGCTGCCTCGGCTGCCGTTGCCGGGCGGGCGTGGTCGCCCAGTTCCGCTACGAGGTCGGCGAGCGTCTCGGGTCCTCGCGAGTTGCTCACCACCACGTCATATCCGTGCGCGATCGCCTGGCGGGCGATCTGCGATCCGATGTGTCCTGCTCCGATGAGTCCGATGGTCGTCATGGCTCAGGTCAACCGGTCTCGGCCGGGAACGATTCCCGGATGTCGGATCGTTTCCTCGAAATCCTCACCGGCCGCTTCGGCGGTATCCGCTGCCGCCGTCGGTCGTGTGTGGAACCGGCGACGAGCGGATCAGTTCGTCACGCGGGAATCGTGGCGAGCATCCGCTCGAATGCTGCATCGAGGTCGGGGTTGAAGCGCTGCTGCTCGGGGTGGGCGTCGTACCACTCGACGATCTCCTGGGCGCCGCGGTCGAACGTGACCGTCGTCGCGAACTCGGGCACCAGCGCCTTGACCTTGCTGTTGTCGAAGACCATCGAGTGCGCCTTGTCACCGACCAGGCCGGGGCCGAGGTCGGGAGCGATGCGTGCGATCGTCTCGGATGCCACGTGCGCCAGCACCGGCTCGACTCCTGCGGCCTGGCCGAGCCACGTATAGATCTGGTCCCAGGTCGGCGCGTGATCGCCGGTGATGTGGAACGTGTCGCCGACGGCGAGCGGATTGCCCATGAGCCCGTCGAACGCGACGGCGAAGTCGGTGTTGTGCGTGATGGTCCACAGGCTCGTGCCGTCGCCGTGCACGACAACCGGCTTGCCGGCGCGCATGCGAGCGATGTCGGTCCAGTGGCCGGAGGTCGGGATGGAGGTGCGGTCGTAGGTGTGCGACGGACGGATGATCGTCGCGGGGAACGCGTCGTCGCGGTACGCGCGCACCAGGAGGTCCTCGCACGCGATCTTGTCTTGCGAGTATGTCCAGAACGGGTTGCGCAGCGGCGTGGATTCGGTGACCGGGATGCGCGCCGGCGGCGTCTGATAAGCGCTCGCCGAGCTGATGAACACGTACTGCCCCGTTCGGCCCGCGAACCGGGCGACATCCGCCGCGACGTGCTCGGGAGTGAACGCCATGAACTGGGCGACGGTGTCGAACTCGCGCGAGCCGAGCACGGCGTCCACGGCGGATGCATCGCGAACGTCTGCCTCCAGCTCCTCGACTCCCTCGGGCAGCGGGCGGGTCTGCGACTGTCCGCGGTTCAGCACGGTGACGGATGCGCCGCGCGAGACCGCGCGCGCCACGCACGCCGAGCTGATGGTGCCGGTGCCGCCGATGAAAAGGATCGTCTTCGAAGCCATGCTCCGATCCTGGCATCGACGCCCCGTGCGCGTTGGCGCCATCGGACGTGACGCGCCCCCTCGGGCGTATCGACGAGGCCGACGACGGGCAGCATGTTGCCGACTCAGCCGGTCGTTCGCGGAAACACGTCGCCCTGTCGGCAACATACGGCCCCGACGACGAAGACGAGTCGGTGGGAGCCCCTACCGTGGACGAGTGACTTTCGACGACCCGTACGGATCCGACGTTCTCGCTGGCAACTGGCGCGCCAGAGGACTGGTGCAGCCGAAGACGCTCGAAGCGGAGAACGACCTCGTCGTCGAACTCGCCGACTCCGGTTACACCGGCGCGATCGTCGGCATCGAGAACCGGCTCGTGCAGCTCGAGGACCGCAACGGCAGGGTGCGCGCGTTCCCGCTCGGTGGCGGATTCCTGGTGGACGGGAAGCCGGTGGTGCTCGTGCCGCCGACGAAAGCGGGACCGCGAGGGCGGGTGCGCACCGCATCCGGTTCGTTCCACGTCGCGGATGCGCCGGCCCGCGTCGCGCGCGCCAGCCGCATCTTCGTTGAGGGCCGGCACGACGCCGAGCTCGTCGAGAAGGTGTGGGGCGACGACCTGCGGCTGGAGGGCGTCGTCGTCGAGTACCTGGGCGGCATCGACGACCTCGCCGAGATCCTGCGCGACACGAAGCCCGGGCCGGGGAAGCGCATCGGCGTGCTCGTCGACCACCTGGTTCCGGGGTCCAAGGAGACGAGGATCGCGGAT
The DNA here is from genome assembly GCF_012985205.1 of Planctomonas sp. JC2975. NCBI lineage: Bacteria > Bacillati > Actinomycetota > Actinomycetes > Micrococcales > Microbacteriaceae > Planctomonas > Planctomonas sp. JC2975. The sequence continues at coordinate 327,869 of NZ_JABEKS010000002.1, forward strand.
GCCGTTGCCCGCGGCCCGCACGGATCCAGCGTGAAGATCGTCGGGCATCCGTACATCGACGTCTGGGCAGCGGTGAAGCCGGAGCGTGTCCGGCTGAAGGCGTGGCCGCAGATCCCGCGCAACGTGGAGTGGAAGAAGGGCATCTGCGCGGCGCTCGGATGGCCGCACGATGACCAGGCGGACATCGCGCGGGCGTGGCAGCGCATCCTGTCGACGGTGACGACGTACCGCGACCTGGAACCCTCCTTCCTCGGTCGCGTCGAAGAGCTGATCGACTTCGTCACCAGCGATTGAGGGAGCGGACCGGAAGCTCGCTTCCAGTCCGCACGTGATCGAGCGTGTCGAGCTCGAAATGCGAACACCGGCAGACTGCGTCGAGCGGTGAACGCGAACACGAGCGATGGGCGCCGGGAGCGCACGCCTTCGTATCATGAGCGCATGGGGCCGGTCGCGTCCGACGGCCGCATCGGAGACTCCGTGCGTGTCGTCGTACCCTCGCATGTCCTTCCCTCTGGGATGGCCATGGCGGGCTTCCGCGCCCAGCGCAGCATCGGCGACCTCCAGGTGGTGCCGTACCCAGCGGTGACCCTGTTCCTCGACCTCGGCGACGCGCCTGTGCACGTCGACGACGGCGACGGCCGCACGCTCAGCGGCAGCGTGGCGATCGGGCTGGCACCGAAGTCGTTGCGCGGGCACGGCAGCGATGTCGAGTGCCTTCAGGTGCGGCTGTCACCGCTTCTGGCGCACGCGATCGGCATGCCGTCCGAGTTCGGCTCCGCCGCTGCCGTGACGGATGTCTGGGGCCGCCCCGCCGCGCGCCTGGAGAGCCGGCTGCGACACGCGTCCTCCTGGGAGCAGCGGTTCGCCCTGGTCGCCGAGGCGGTGGCGTCTCTGGCGTCCGGGTCCGGCGCTCGGGATCCGGAAGTCGCTCAGGCGTGGCGTCGGCTCGTGGTCTCGCACGGATCGGCGCGGGTCGAGGCGCTGGCGGCCGAGGTCGGCTGGAGCCGCAAGCGGTTGTGGTCGAGGTTCAGGGCGCAGACGGGACTGACCCCGAAAGGCGCCGGCCGACTCATCCGCTTCGATCGGGCCGTGCACCGCCTGGCACGCGGCAGCGCACCGGGAACCGTGGCGGCAGAGGTCGGTTACGCCGACCAGTCCCACCTGAGCCGGGAGGTCGCGGACTTCACCGGCTCGACGCCCTCCGCGATCGCCACGGCGCCCTGGCTGGACGTCGACGACGTGGCCTGGCGCAATCCCGGATACACCGCCGTGTGATCTCGCCTTAGGCGGCGAGGAACCGGCGGGAACATTCGTCCAAGACATCCGCTCCGCCGATGGACGACGCTGACGGCATGACTGAACACGAAACCGCTGAGGCGGCCCGCCGGCTCGGAGTGGCCGCCCGACCGGGCTCGGACCCCCACCCTGCGTCCATCTCGTCGGACTCGATAGAGGGTGCCGTCGCCGGCGACGGCGACGGGCGCGAGCTGTTCCTCTCGCTCGCCGCCGGCGAGCTCCACGTCGTGGTCGCCGGGCCTCAGGACGCACCGGCGCTCGTGCTGATCCACGGAACGGCCTCGGATGTGCACGTCTGGGATCCGATCGTGCCCTCGCTGACCGCCGAATTCCGTGTCATCCGGGTCGACCTGCTCGGGCACGGACGCTCGACGCCCTCGACGGACGGATACGGGATCCTCGCGCAGGCCAGACGCATCGGCGAGGCGCTCGACCGGCTCGATGCCGGCAGGGTGAGCGTTGTCGCGCACTCGATGGGATGCCTCGTAGCGACCGCACTGGCCGAGGCGCGCCCGGATCTGGTCTGCGCTGTCGGGCTGATCGACGGCGGACCCGACCTCGAGGCCGCAGCCCCTGACGGTCCGGCGTTCACTGTGCTGCTCGCACCGGGGATCGGACGATTCGTGTGGGCGCTGCGCACAGAGGGGATGGTGCGGGCCGCGGCGGCCAGCGCCGTCACGCGTGACGTCGAGCTCCCGAACGAGATGGTGCGGGCCGCCATCCAGATGACGTATCCGGCGTTCGTCGGTACGGATCGCGCCGCGCGGGACTACCTGGAAGAACGCGACCTGCCGTCGAGGCTCGTGCCGCTCGGTCTGCCGCTTCTCGTCCTCTTCGGTGACGCGGACAAGCGCTGGAGCCCGTCGGCGGCCTCCGCCTATCTCGCGGTACCCGGCGCGAGGCTCGAGCTGCTGCCGGGTGTCGGGCACACGCCGATGCTGGAGGACACGGCGGAGACGGTCCGTCTGCTCCGGCGCTTCCTGTCCCAGGTCGCCGCGAAGGGCGACCGGGCGGCGAACTGAGTCGCCGCGGCCCAGGGCGCCACTGTCCTCCCCGCGCACGTGAGGACGGAGGAACGCGGGCATGCGGCGTGCTGGATAGGCTCCGGTGCTGCGGCATCCGTTCCCGATCCAGGTGCTGCTTCACCGCGGCGGGCATCGTCCTCGACGCGGACGTACCGGCGGGCCTGGCGCTCGGCGAGCATGGCATCGGTCGAGTCAGGGGAGTGGTCGTCGTGCGCATCGCCATCATCGGAGCAGGAGGAGTCGGCGGATACTTCGGGGCCCAATTGGCGGCGAACGGGGAGGACGTCGTCTTCGTGGCACGCGGAGCGCACGGTGCGGCCATCAGGGAGCACGGACTGGTCGTGACGAGCGACGTCCACCCGCAGCATCTCGAGAACGTGACGGTCGTCGAGCACCCGGAAGACATCGGGGAGGCCGACCTCGTCGTGGTCGCCGTCAAGCTCTGGGACACAGACGACGTGGCGAAGCGGCTCGTCCCGCTCATCGCCGCCGGCGCCTCGATCGTCTCGTTGCAGAACGGCGTGCTGAAGGACGACGTGCTCCGACGTCACGTGTCGGCCGCCGGAGTGTTCGGAGGCGCCTGCTACATCTCGGCTTTCATCGAACGCCCTGGCGTGATCGCCCATCACGGCGCGATGCAGCGCATCGTCGTCGGCGAGTACGACCACAGCAGGTCGGCCCGCGTGGTGGACTTCGTCGAGCGCTGCAAGGCCGCCGGCATCGACGCCGACGTCAGCGACGACATCGAGCGCGTGCTGTGGGAGAAGTACGTCTTCCTGGTCGGGATGTCGGCCCTCACCTCGGCGACGCGCCTCCCGATCGGGCCTATCCGGTCGAACCCGCTGGCCAGACGACTCCTCGGCGAGGTGATGGGCGAAGTGCTCGAGGTAGGTCGTGCGCGCGGTGTCGACCTGGATCCCGGGCTCGTGGACGAGCGCCTCGCGTTCGTCGACACCGTCGCGCCGACGATGACGGCATCGATGGCGAACGATCTCGCCGAGGGCAGGCGCCTCGAACTGCCGTGGCTGAGCGGGGGAGTCGTCGACCTCGCGGATCAGCTCGGAGTGGACGCTCCCGTGAACCGCACGATCGCCGGGCTCCTTGCGCCGTTCGTGGACGGTCAGCCGGCCTAGGTGTCCGAGCGGCTCACCTCGGTTCGGCTCACCTCTGGTCGGCTGACCTCGGATCGGACTGATCCTCCCGACCCTCCAGTGCCAGGTATTGATGCGCGAACGCCACAGCCATTCCGCCCTCGCCGACCCCTGCGGCGACGCGCTTGACGGATCCGGATCGCACGTCGCCGATGGCGAAGACGCCCGGCGCGCTCGTCTCGAGCGCGAATGGACGCCGATCCGCCGTCCATTGCGGCGTGTCCGCCGCGTCGGCACCCGTGAGGATGAAGCCGTGGTCGTCTCTGGCGATCTTCTCGGGAAGCCAGCCGGTGACGGCATCCGCTCCGATCATCACGAAGACCACGGAGAACGGATCGCTGGTCGTGCTGCCGTCGTCCTTGTCGAGCACGTCGACGGATTCGAGGGTCGAGTCACCGTGCAGCCCCACGACCTCGCTGTGCGTGCGCACTCGGATGCCGTCGTTCGCCGCGATCTGATCGATCAGGTAGCGCGACATGCTCGCCTCCAGCGAGTCTCCGCGCACCAGGATCGTGACCGATCGGGCGAACCGGGAGAAGAAGATGGCAGCCTGGCCGGCCGAGTTGCCCGCACCGACGATGCAGATGTCGGCGCCCTGCGCGAGTCCCGAATCACTGCGTGCGGCACCGTAGTAGACACCCGTGCCGAGATACCGGCCGACAGATGCCAGCGGCAGCGTCCGCCACTGCACCCCGGTTGCCAGCACGATGACACGTGCACGGAGCAGGTCCCCGCCGTCGAGCACGACCTCGTGTCGATCCGGACGCACGTCGATGACGGATCGCGTCACGACGATCTCGGCACCGAGCCGCTTCGCTTGCTTCAGTGCCCGGCTGGCGAGGTCGTCGCCGGAGATGCCGAACGGGAATCCGGTGTAGTTCTCGATTCTGGTGGAGGTGCCGGCCTGTCCGCCCGGCGCGAGTGCTTCGATGACGACGCTGTTCAGTCCTTCGGCAGCGCCGTTGACGGCGGCGGTGAGCCCTGACGGGCCGGCGCCGAGAACGATGAGGTCGTAGGCGCCACGTGCCGGCTGCACGTCGAGCCCGACGGCTCCGGCGAGGTCGCGCGCGCTCGGCGCCTCGATGCGGCGTCCGCCCGCGAGTTCGACGACCGGGTACCGTCGCCCGGGCTCCGGCTCGACGGAGACCACGTCGAAGGCGACCTGGTTGCGGGTGAGGAATCCCGCGATGTCGTGGGTTGCGGCATCCTGGCGAGGCCCGTAGACGTGCACCTCGATGTCCGGTTGCTCCGACGCCCAGTGCTGCAGGTCGTCGAGATAGCTTCGTGCGAGGGCGGCGACCTTCGCCGGGATGCTCGGTGCCATGCCGCCGAGCGTGTAGAACGCGGTCGGATCCAGCTTGATGATGCGTGCGGTGCCCGCCGCGCGGCCGCTGGCAGGGAACGGCGTGCTCAGCGTCATCGGCACCTCGCCGAAGAACTGGCCCGGCGTGCGCGTGCCGATCACGATCTCGTCGCCGTTCACGAGCTTGGTGATCTCGGCGCCGCCCTCGACGACGACGAAAAAGGCGCGGTCATCGCCCTCGTGCGCGAAGTATTCGCCTGGCAGGAGGCGGATGTCCTCGACCGCGCGCGAGAGATACTCCAGCGGCTCGATGGGCAGCGGTTCGAACACCGGTATGCCGCGCAGCTCCTCGACGGTGATCACGACGCGCTCCTCAGCGGCTCGCACGGCGCGATCGGGCCGCCGCGATCATTCAGAAGTGAGGATTCATCGAACTCTGCGGACATCCGGTGACGGTACCAGGAGTACATCGGACTGGGCAGTGCCCAGTCCGGGGACACGGCCCGAATCAGCACGGTCGGGGGCCGCGATTCGCAGATTTCCTCCTTCGTGATGATGTTCTCGGCCCGAGCCCGCTGCCAGCCTGGCGCGGGATGACGGCCGCTTCCCCTGGAGTGCTCCCGGCGGCGATCGCGGTGCGCGTGCGTCCCATCGATGCGATCCGGTACTGACAGCGATCTGGGCAGTACCCCTGCCGACAGGAAGTACTCCGCAACCTCGTGCGATGGCTGCATTGCCGGTCAGCGAATCGAAACGAACGATGGAGGTGTCCCGTCATCAGGCGGGCATGCCGGAACGGGAGAGTCGGGGGTGAGGCATGACGACGGACGCGGCGGCCGGCGTACGCCGGGTCGGGTTCCTTGGAACGGGACTCATGGGAGAACCCATGGCACGGAATCTGCTCGCGGCAGGCGTCCCGCTGGCCGTCTGGAACAGGTCCCGGGCGCCTCTGGATCGACTCGTCGCCGACGGCGCGCATCCGGCACGGACGGTGGCCGACCTCTTCGCCTCGTGCGACGTCGTCCTCATGATGCTCTCGACCGGTGCGGTCATCGATGAGGTGCTGTCCCACGGCACGGAGGAATTCGGCCGCCTGGTCAGGCGCAAGACGCTGGTCTACATGGGAACGGTTTCGCCCGCTTACTCCGCCGACTTGGAACGGAGCGTGCGTGAGGCCGGCGGCCGTTATGTCGAGGCGCCCGTTTCCGGCTCTGCGGAGCCTGCTCGGAACAGGGAGCTGGTCGGCATGCTCGCGGGAGAACCCAGTGCCGTCGACAGCGTGCGTCCCCTCGTCGATCTGATGTGCGTCTCATCGACCGTGTGCGGGCTCGTTCCCGCTGCGCTCACCATGAAGCTCGCCGTCAACGTCTTCCTCATCTCGGTGGTCACCGGTCTCGCCGAGGCGTTCCGATTCGCGGAGGCCAACGGCCTGGACCCGAACCAGCTGAGGTCCATCGTCGACGCCGGCCAGATGTCATCGCCGATCTCGCGAGTCAAGACCGCGAAGCTCGTCAGCGGGGACCTGTCTCCGCAGGCATCCATCTCCGACGTGCTGAAGAACTGCGAACTGGTGGAAGCTTCCGCCATGAGCGCCGGAGTGCCGGTGGATCTCGTCAGCACGAGTCGTTCGCTCTTCGAGTCGGCTGCGGCCCGCGGTGACGGCAGACTCGACATGGTCGCCGTGCTCGGCGGACTGGGTGATCGACGCTGACGCGGCTCGACGTGTCAATCGGTAACAGTGCCCCCAGAAGGATTCGAACCTTCGGCCTTCTGCTCCGGAGGCAGACGCTCTATCCCCTGAGCTATGGGGGCTCAGTGCCCGTCAAGGCTAGCATCCGATCGGCCGTGCATTTCAATCGGCGGCCGACCGCTCCGTCGGGGTCGACGGGAGAAGGAACGTATGCCGTCAGCTCGGCAGATTCGCGAGCACACCGGCGATCACGGGGCTGGCGTCGCCCGGTTCGGTGAAGTCCTTCGACGACGCGACGACCCAGTATTTGCCGGTGAACGCCTGCGCGACGCCGGATCCGTGGTCGACGCTGAAGTACCCCATCACCTTCGGCGGCACCCCGTACGTCGGCACGACGTTGCTGTGCGTGATGGCGTCGTTCTTGAGGCTGGTGAAGTCGCCTGAGGCGGGCTGCGCGATCGACACCGCAACGATGCCGCCGCTCGACGCGTTCGCGTAGCCGCACGCGACACCGGCGTACGAGACCGCTTTGGCGGCATCGGATCCCTTGTCAGGCTGGTAGCCGGACGCCGGGACGAGCGGCGGAACCATCGCGGCGAGCTGGGCGGTCGTGAGCACCTGATCGCACGTCAGCGTCACAGGCGTCGGTTTGGCGGTAGGGCTGGCCGACGCCTTCGGGGTCGTGGACGGCGCATCCGACGCCTTCGCTCCTGCAGACTGCGACGCGGATGCCGCGGGCGACGACGAAGCCTGGCATCCGGTAAGCAGGAGTGCGGATGCCGCAACGAGCGTCACTGCGGCGGCACTGCCGGACAGCGAACGACTCGGACGGCGAAGACGAGGTATGCGCATGGGAAGACTTCCGAGAGCGGTGGGGGTCGCGTGCCGACGGTGGGGGTCGCGTGCGGACGAGGATACCAAGACCGGGTGAGGCCTCGGCATCCGCTCGCGGGATCGGGCGTCCAGGTGCTGCCCGATAGACTTGGCGGTCGTGAATCCCGATCAGCTCGCCGACCAGTTGTACGCCATCATCACGCGCGTGGTGGACGCTCGACGTGCGAAGCAGGGATCGGCCGAGACGGCGCCGGTGCTCGAGCGTTCGGACATCCGGCTGGAGCGTCCGAAGAACCGGGACCACGGCGACTGGGCGTCGAACGCGGCCATGCGGCTGGCGAAGCCGCTCGGCGTGAACCCGCGCGACCTTGCGCAGGAGATCGCGCTGGAGAGCGAGCGTCTCGACGGCGTGGCATCAGCAGAGGTGGCAGGACCCGGCTTCATCAACTTCCGACTCGACGCGGCTGCCGCAGGCGCCCTCGCGAAGACGATCGTCGACGCGGGCGAGGCCTATGGCCAGAACGTCACGCAGGCCGGACGCACGATCAACCTCGAGTTCGTCTCCGCGAACCCGACGGGTCCGCTGCACATTGCGCACACCAGGTGGGCGGCGCTCGGCGACTCGATCGCCCGCGTGCTCAAGGCGTCGGGTGCCGAGGTCGCCAGCGAGTACTACATCAACGATGCCGGTGCCCAGATGGACAAGTTCGGCGCCTCGGTGCTCGCCGCAGCCAAGGGCGAGCCGACGCCAGAGGGCGGCTACCCGGGTCAATACATCGCCGATCTGGGGGCAGCGGTGCTGGAGCGCGAACCCGACCTGCTGTCCTTGTCCGATGAGGATGCGCTCACTCGCGCGCGAGAGATCGCCTACCACCTGCAGTTGACCGAGATCCGTCAGGAGTTGAAGGATTTCAACGTCGAATTCGACGTGTACTTCAGCGAGCGGACCCTGCACCAGACGAATGCGGATACCGGGACGAGCCTCGTCGACGACGCGGTGGAGCGTCTCCGCAAGCAGGGCCACGTGTTCGATGCCGATGATGCCGTGTGGGTGCGCACCACTGATTTCGGCGATGACAAAGACCGAGTCATCCGCCGGGGCAACGGTGTCTACACGTACTTCGCCGCTGATGCCGCCTATTACCTGAGTAAGTCCGACCGTGGCTTCCAACACAAGATCTACCTGCTGGGCGCCGACCACCACGGCTATGTGAACCGCCTTCGCGCGCTCGCCGGTGCCGCGGGCGATGATCCCGATCGCGACATCGAGGTGCTCATCGGGCAGATCGTGAGCGTTAACGGAGCCCGGCTATCGAAGCGCGCTGGCAACGTCATCGAGCTCGCCGACCTGCAGAAGTGGCTCGGCACGGACGCGCTCCGCTACTCGCTCGGCCGTTCGCCCGCGGACTCGCCGCTTGCGCTCGACCCAGAGGTCCTGCGCAGCCACTCGAACGACAATCCGGTGTACTACGTGCAGTACGCCCACGCGCGCACCCGCTCAGTTGCGCGCAACGCTGAGGTGGCCGGGATCACGCGCAGCGCCTTCGCGCCGGAGCTGCTGACGCACGAGACCGAGGCGGCACTGCTGGGCGCACTGCAGGAGTTCCCGCGCATCGTGGCGTTGGCGGCGGACCTGCGCGAGCCGCACCGCGTCGCCCGCTACATCGAGGAGGTGGCAGGGCTGTACCACAAGTGGTACGACAACTGCCGGGTCATTCCGCTCGGCGAGGAGCCGATCACCGACCTTCACCGCACTCGGCTCTGGCTGAACGATGCGACAGGCCAGGTCATCCGCAACGGACTCGGACTCCTCGGGGTCTCGGCGCCGGAGCGCATGTAGCGAAACCACACGGTTGCCGGTCTCGACCGGCGTACGGCACCGAGACGTGAACGGGGGACCATGTCGACGCAGGACCAGCCGACCGAGCCGCTTCGGGCATCCGACGAAGGGGCGACCAACCCGTACGCGGAGGGGACCGCCGCGGGGAGTGGTTCGGGCGGCACGAAACCGCCATCGGGTGCTGCACGTCGCCGTCGCGGGCTGCGGCCGTGGATCTGGGCCGTTGGCGCGGTCGTCGTCGTGGTCGGGCTGTACTTCGCAGCGGATGCCGTTGTGCGGCAGATCGCGCAGAACACGGTCCGCGATCAGATCGAGAAGCAGCTGCCCGCCGACGTCACCGTGAAGAACCTCGACGTGACGATCCACGGATTCTCCGTCATCGCGCAGCTCATCGGCGGATCGCTCGACAAGGTCGACCTGCACTCGAGCGACGTCCAGGTGGACGGCAACCGCCTGAGCGGCACGATCGTGGCCCACGGCATCCCGCTGGATTCGACGAAGCCCGTTCATCGCATCGACGGCTCGATGACGATCGGACAGGCCGCCGTCAACGGCCTCGTCGACCTCCCGAACGACACGACCGTCACGTTGGACCACAACGAAGTCGGCCTGAAGGGAACCGGGCAGATCCTCGGCATCGACGTGGGCTACACGGCGAGCGTGAGCCCGGCGCTGAAGGATGCCAAGACCATCGTGCTCACCCCGCTGAACGTCAGCGTCACCGCGGGCGGCGGCTCCCTCGATGTCACGCGCTTCGCGAAGGACCTGCTGCCGTCGACCATCTCGATCTGCGTCGCACAGTACCTGCCGGATGGCGTCGACGCCACGGGACTCGCCATCTCGAAGGCCGAGGCTCACGTCTCAGTGGGCGCCGACGACATCGTCCTCGACGAGAAAAACCTGCAGACCAAGGGCTCCTGCACCTGACCCCATCCCCGAGGGTGCCCGATATTCCTTGCGAGGGTGCTCGTTAGTCCTCTCGATGGTGCCGGTTTGTGCACCCGCGAGTGCATGTCAGTATCCGCGCGAGTGCAACGCCGTAGGTCCGGGTCGCACTTTCGCGGGTGAGGCGGCGACCGACACTGAAGTATGACGGCGCCGCTTTCGGGAGCTGGGATACCAGCGGATAGGATTTCGGAACGCGCATTCGCGCATGTCTGAAGGCTTCAGGGGCCAATCCGGGTCCGCTCGCCAGCCCATCCCACTGTTCGAGGTGACACTCCGTGCCCGACAATCCGCTGGCCCCCGCTTGGTTGCGCTCCCCACAGGACGCCAACGACTTCGCGCCCGACGTCTGGCCGCCGAGCCTGACGCGAGATCCCGACGGCGTCGCGACGATCGCCGGCGTGCGCGTCGACGAGCTCGCCCGGGAGTTCGGCACCCCGCTGTATGTGCTCGATGAGGAATATGTCCGCGAGACCGCACGACGCGTGCGTTCCGCCTTCGCCGACGCATTCGAGCGCGTCGGGTCCACGGCAGAGGTGTATTACGCGGGCAAGGCGTTCCTGACCACGGATGTCGCCCGCTGGGTCACGGAGGCCGGCCTGCGCATCGACGTCGCGAGCGGTGGCGAACTCGCCGTGGCGCTCGCTGCCGGCGTGGATCCCGCGCGCCTCGGATTCCATGGCAACAACAAGTCGGCCGCGGAGCTCGACCGCGCGGTCGGCATCGGCGTCGGCACGGTCGTGATCGACTCGGAACAAGAGGTGGCGCGGGTGGCCGCGGCGGCATCCGCTCACGGACGCACGCAGCGCGTCAGGTTGCGCGTGCGCACCGGCGTGCACGCGCACACGCACGACTTCCTCGCCACGGCCCACGAGGACCAGAAGTTCGGCGTTGCGCTCGACGATGTCGAGCGGATCGTCGCGGACATCCGCTCGCGCGACGGCCTCGAGTTCGTCGGCCTGCACGCCCACATCGGCTCCCAGATCTTCGGATCGGATGGCTTCGCCGAGTCGGCAGCGCGCCTCCTGCAGGTGCACGCGCGCCTTCTCTCCGGCGGCGCCGTCCCCGAGCTGAACCTCGGCGGCGGATTCGGCATCGCGTACACCACGGCCGACGAGGCGGAGCAGATCGAGAGCCTCGCCGAGAGCATCGCGCAGGTCGTGGCCGCAGCGTGCGAGGAGGCGAACGTGCCCGTGCCGATCGTCTGCTTCGAACCGGGCCGCGCCATCGTCGGCCGCGCAGGCATCACGCTCTACACGGTCGGCACCACCAAGGCCGTCACGCTGGACGCCGCAGGCGCCGCGGCAAAGCGCCTCTACGTGAGCGTCGACGGCGGCATGAGCGACAACGCGAGGCCGGCTCTCTACGGAGCCGACTATTCAGCGCGGATCGTGGGACGCACCTCCGCCGCGGATCCCGTGCTCGTGCGCGTGGCCGGCAAGCACTGCGAGTCCGGCGACATCGTCGTGGACGCGGAGTACCTGCCAGGGGACGTCGCGCCAGATGACCTCCTGGCGCTCGCCGCGACCGGCGCGTACTGCTGGTCGCTGTCCAGCAACTACAACTACCTGCCACGCCCGGCGGTCGTCGCCGTGCGCGACGGTGCGGCCCGCGCCATCGTGAGAGGCGAGACCATCGACGACCTGCTCGCCCGCGACCTCGGCGCCCGGCACAGCACCGCAACGGCGTTCCCGCCGGTGAGAGAAGCGGATGTCCCCGGCCCGCTCGCCCGTGCCGGCCACCACCCTGGTGGGCCTGGTGCTGCTCCAGACGGGGGCCACGCGCGACACGAAGCCAAGGAGGAGCCGTGATCGACTACCGCACGCTCAAGGTCGCGCTGCTCGGCGCGGGATCCGTCGGCTCCAATGTTGCGAAGCTCCTGCTCGACCACGGCGACGAGTTGGCAGCCCGTGTCGGCGCGGGACTCGAGCTCGTCGGTATCGCGGTGCGCGACGTGGACGCACCGCGGCGCACCGACCTTCCGCGCGAACTGTTCACGACAGACGCCCGTTCATTGATCCTCAGCGCCGACATCGTGATTGAGCTGATGGGCGGCGTGGATCCGGCACGCGAATACGTGCTCCTGGCGCTGACGTCCGGTGCCGACGTGATCACGGGCAACAAGGCGCTGCTCGCCGAACACGGACCGGAGCTCTTCGCCGCGGCGGAACAAGTCGGCGCACAGCTCTACTACGAGGCGGCCGTCGCCGGAGCGATCCCGATCATCCGCCCACTGCGCGACAGTCTGGCGGGCGACCGGGTCGAGCGCATCCTCGGCATCGTCAACGGCACGACCAACTTCATCCTCGACCGCATGGACACCGCCGGCGACGACATGGAGTCCGCGCTCGAGGTCGCGACGGAACTCGGATATGCCGAGCGCAGCGATCCCTCTGCTGACATCGAGGGATACGACGCCGCGGCCAAGGCCGCCATCCTCGCCGGCCTTGCGTTCCACACGACCGTGCCGCTGGAGTCAGTCCACCGCGAGGGCATCACATCCGTGACCGCGCAACAGGTCGAGGCCGCAAGGGCCGGCGGATACGTGATCAAGCTCCTCGCGATCTGCGAGCGCGTCACGGACGAGGGCGGCACCGAAGGCGTTTCGGCGCGTGTGTATCCCGCGCTCGTGCCGCGTGAGCATCCGCTCGCCGCCGTGCGCGGCGTGCACAACGCGGTGTTCGTGCAGGCGGCAGCGGCAGGAGACCTCATGTTCTATGGAGCGGGAGCAGGCGGACTGCAGACGGCCTCCGCTGTGCTCGGCGATGTCGTCTCCGCGGCGCGCAGACACGTGGTCGGCGGCCCCGGGGTGGCGGAGTCGACGCACGCCGACCTGCCGGTCCTCGATGTCGGAGCCGTCCGCACGCGGTACCAGATCACGCTCCTCGTGACGGATGCTCCCGGTGTGCTCTCGCGCATCGCGGCCGTCTTCGCCCGGCACGACGTTTCCGTCGAGACCGTGACCCAGACCGTCGCGTCCGCGCGGGTCCCGTCGGCGGCTCCGGCGGGCTCAGCGGACGGTCGGGAAGTCCCCGCCGGCACGGCTACGCTGGTCATCGGAACGCACGTGGCGTTCGAGTCCGCACTTGCGGCGACGGTCGAGACCCTTCGGGCGAGCGAAGAGGTCGTGCGGGTCACCGCTGTTCTACGAGTTGAAGGAGTCTGACGTGGCGCACCAATGGCAGGGCGTTCTGCGCGAATACGCCGACCGTCTCGATGTGACGGAGGCGACGCCGATCGTCACGCTGGGCGAGGGCGGTACGCCTCTGATCCCGGCCGCCGCGCTGTCGCGTCGCACCGGAGCGGATGTCTACGTCAAGTTCGAGGGCATGAACCCGACCGGCTCCTTCAAGGACCGCGGCATGACCATGGCCGTCTCCAAGGCGGTCGAGGGCGGTGCTAAGGCCGTGATCTGCGCCTCCACCGGCAACACCTCGGCATCCGCTGCCGCTTACGCGACGCATGCCGGCATCAAGGCCGTCGTGCTCGTCCCCGAGGGCAAGATCGCGATGGGCAAGCTCAGCCAGGCGATCGCGCACAACGCGGAGCTGCTGCAGGTGCGCGGCAACTTCGACGACTGCCTCGACATCGCACGCGAGCTCGCGGCCGAGTATCCGGTTCACCTGGTCAACTCCGTGAACAACGACCGCATCGAAGGCCAGAAGACGGCTGCGTTCGAGGTCGTCGAGGTGCTCGGCGATGCGCCCGACGTCCACTTCATCCCCGTCGGCAATGCCGGCAACTACACCGCGTACACGCGCGGCTACACGGAGGAGGCCGAGCGCGGCGTCTCCACCAAGGTGCCCCGCATGTTCGGCTTCCAGGCGGCAGGCAGCGCCCCGATCGTGCTCGGACACCCGGTGAAAGATCCCGACACCGTGGCCAGCGCCATCCGCATCGGCAACCCCGCGTCGTGGGAGCTCGCCCTTGCGGCGCGCGACGCGACCAACGGATACTTCGGCGCCATCGACGACGAGAAGATCCTGGCTGCTCAGCGCATCCTCTCGGCCGAGGTCGGCATCTTCGTCGAGCCGGCAAGCGCCATCAGCGTCGCCGGTCTGCTGGAGCGTTCGGAGGCGGGAGACATCCCGGCCGGATCGCGCGTCGTGCTCACCGTCACCGGCCACGGCTTGAAGGACCCGCAGTGGGCTCTCCGTCTTCCGGATGGCGGACAGGTGCAGCCGACCTCGGTTCCCGTCGACACGGCGGAGATCGCCGAGGTGCTGGGTCTGAGCCGCGTGGCGCACAGCTCGCCGGACGCGGTGTGAGCGCCGCGGACGTGACGTCGCAGGTCCCCGCCGGCCGCTCCGTGCGGGTCAAGGTTCCGGCCACGTCGGCGAACCTCGGTCCCGGATTCGACACGCTGGGGCTTGCACTGGCGCTGTACGACGATCTGACGGTCACCGTTCGTGAGGAGCCTGGCGCGACGGTCGAGGTGCACGGCGTCGGCGAGGGCGAAGTCCCCACCGATGAGTCCAACCTCGTCGTACGGTCCATCGCCCACACGTTCGCTGCCGTCGGCGTGCCCCTTCCCGGGCTCGACCTGGTGGCGCGCAACGCGATCCCGCACGGTCGCGGTCTCGGATCCTCCGGCGCGGCGATCGTCTCGGGCATCGTGGCGGCGAAGGGCCTCCTCGAAGGCATCGCCGAACTCGACTCCACCATGCTGCTCGCCCTGGCGACCGAGCTCGAGGGCCACCCCGACAATGTGGCTCCCGCGCTCTTCGGCGGCCTCACGATCGCCTGGATGTCGCAGACCGGTCCGGCCCACAAGAAGCTCATCGTGCATCGTGGAGTCTCGCCGCTGGTGTTCGTCCCCGAGCACGTGATGTCGACGGCGCTCGCACGCAGCCTGCAGCCGGACTCGGTGCCGCACGAGGACGCCGTCTTCAACGTGTCCCGTTCCGCTCTCCTGGTCGCGGCGCTCGTGCAGAGTCCAGAGCTGCTGCACGCAGCCACGGAGGACAAGCTGCATCAGAACTACCGCGCGCAGGCGATGCCGGAGACGAATCGCCTCATCACCGAACTCCGTTCCGCCGGCTTTCCCGCCGTCGTGTCGGGAGCCGGTCCCTCGATCTTGGTGTTGTGCAGCGATCCTGCGCAGCGCCTGGCTGCCGCTCAGCTTGTCGCCGACCGTGCCGAGACACCGTGGCAGCCGCTCATGCTCGCCGTCGACTTCCTCGGTGCGACGGTGCACCGGGTGGAGGAGGACGCGGCCTGATTCGGTGAAGCGCACGTCGAGCATCCGGCGTGTGCGTGATCGGTCGGGCATGCCGGGGGTGGTAGACTGGGCGGCACCTGCCAGACGGCGCGGTAGATACGCGAATCTGGTGTTCGGGTGAAATTCTTGTAACTCACTGCTGTCGTGCCTGCCCGAAACCCGCGCACGCGATCCCCGACGCACGCGGTCGAACCATGACCGGGCGGCTATCCCACGACACGCACTCTGGGCGAGGCGGTTCTATGCCCGCCAGAGGAAAGGAATCCTCTTCAGTGACCGATGTCAATCTCCACGCCGAGGGCGTGGATCCCACCGTCGATCTGTCGTCGCTGCGCGTTCCGCAGCTGCAGACGCTCGCCACGAGCCTCGGCATCCCCGGTGCGGCGAAGCTGCGCAAGGGCGAGCTCGTCGCGGCCATCGAGGCCACGCGTGCCGCGACGCAGACCATCGACCAGCCGACCGCGGATGCCGTGCAGCCGGGCGCCGAGAACGTCGCAGTTCCCGCCGCTCAGCAGCCCGCACCGGCCGACGCCGAGCAGGCGTCGCAGCCTTCCGGGTCGCGGGACGCGGAGCAGCAAACGGATGACGCCGCTGCGACGCCTCTAGACCAGCAGCTCAGTCCGGCAGAGGCCGAGGCGGCGCTCCGCGCTGCGCTCGACCTTCAGACCCCTCCTGCGCGCACCCGTCGTGGGTCGCGGCGCGTCACCAGCGTGGACGGCGGTCGTACCGTGTCCGCCACCGCGCACGTGAACGCCGGCGACGCAGGCCTTCCCGCCGTGGACTCCGGAAATGAGGAACGCGACGCGGCCGACCGCGATGCGGACCAGGCGAGCGAGTCGGCCGGTGCCAGAGCGCGCGAGGCGCGTTCCGCATCCGACTCCGCGGCCGGTCAGCAGAGCGCGACCGAGGGCGGCAGTGCCGACGACGAGCGTGCCGAGCAGGGTGGCGAGCAGCCCGAGGGCGCCGCTCAGGCGTCCGATGAGGCTCAGCGCGAGCAGCAGCCGCGTCAGGGTCGCCGCAACCGCGGTCGCAACAAGAACCGTCGTGGCGAGAACGGCCAGGACGGCCAGCAGGGCGACGGCGAGCAGCAGGGTCAGAACGGCCAGCAGAACGCTCAGCAGCAGAACGGCCAGAACCAGCAGGGCAACCAGCAGAAGCAGAGCCAGCAGGGCGGTCAGAACCAGCGCGGCCAGCAGAACCAGCAGGGCGGCCAGCAGAATCAGCAGCAGGGCCAGCGTCAGAACGCCGCCCAGCAGCAGGATGACGACCGCAACGGCCGCAACCGCTACCGCGACCGCAAGCGTCGTGGAGCAACGGGCGACGACGTCGAGCCGGAGATCCTCGAGGATGACGTGCTCATCCCGGTGGCCGGTATCCTCGACGTGCTCGACAACTACGCGTTCGTGCGCACGAGCGGCTATCTGCCGGGACCGAGCGACGTCTACGTCTCGCTCGGCCAGGTGAAGAAGTACAACCTGCGCAAGGGCGATGCCGTGGTCGGCGCCATCCGTCAGCCGCGCGAGGGCGAGAACGCCGGACGCCAGAAGTACAACGCGCTCGTCAAGGTGGACTCCGTCAACGGTCAGTCCAACGACGAGGCGCAGAGCCGCGTCGAGTTCAACAAGCTCACGCCGCTCTACCCGCAGGAGCGCCTGCGGCTGGAGACCGAGCCGACCAAGCTCACCCAGCGCATCATCGACCTGGTCGCCCCGATCGGCAAGGGCCAGCGCGGCCTCATCGTCGCGCCGCCGAAGGCCGGCAAGACGATCGTGATGCAGCAGATCGCCAACGCGATCACCACGAACAACCCAGAGGTCCACCTCATGGTCGTGCTCGTGGACGAGCGGCCCGAAGAGGTCACCGACATGCAGCGCACGGTCAAGGGCGAGGTCATCGCGTCCACGTTCGACCGCCCGGCGGAGGACCACACCACGGTCGCCGAGCTCGCCATCGAGCGTGCGAAGCGTCTCGTGGAGCTCGGTCACGACGTCGTCGTGCTGCTCGACTCGATCACCCGCCTCAGCCGCGCATACAACCTGGCGGCGCCGGCATCCGGTCGCATCCTCTCCGGTGGTGTCGACGCCTCAGCTCTGTACCCGCCGAAGCGGTTCTTCGGCGCTGGGCGCAACATCGAGCACGGCGGATCGCTCACCATACTGGCGACGGCACTCATCGAGACCGGATCCAAGATGGACGAGGTCATCTTCGAAGAGTTCAAGGGCACCGGAAACTCGGAGCTGCGCCTTTCGCGCCAGCTTGCCGACAAGCGGATCTTCCCGGCCGTCGACGTGAACGCGTCCGGCACTCGCCGCGAAGAGATGCTGATGAGCTCCGACGAGGTCAAGATCACCTGGAAGCTGCGCCGCGCACTCGCCGGCCTCGATCCGCAGCAGGCTCTCGAGGTCGTGCTCGGCAAGCTCAAGGAGACCAGCTCCAACGTGGAGTTCCTCGTGCAGATGCAGAAGTCGATGCCGGCTCCGACCTCCGGCCACGGCGTCGCGCACTCGCACGCGCACGAGAACGACCACCGCTAGCTGCTATCTGGATGCCCGTGAGGGCTCCCGTGATTCCCACCTGACCGGTGCGAATCGGGGGAGCCCGGCGGGCATCCTGCATTTCCGCCTCAACCGCACGACAGTCATCCAGGAGCACCGCGTGTTCGATTCGATCCAGACCCTGCTCGACGAGCACGAGCAGCTGCAGGAGCAGCTCGCCGACCCCGCGCTGCACGCCGATGCCGCGCGCGCGAAGAAGGTCAACCGTCGGTATGCGGAGCTGAGCCAGATCAAGGCGGCGCACGAGTCGTGGAAGCACCTCGGTGACGACCTGGATGCGGCACGAGAGCTCGCCAAGGAGGACGACGCCTTCGCCGAGGAGGTGCCATCGCTCGAGCAGGCCCGTGACGCCGCGCAGGAGAAGCTGCGGCGACTCCTCATCCCGCGCGATCCGGACGACGGACGCGACGTGATCATGGAGATCAAGGGCGGAGCCGGGGGAGCGGAGTCCGCGCTCTTCGCCGCCGACCTGCTGCGCATGTACCTGCACTACGCCGAGTCGCGCAGATGGAAGACGGAGATCCTCGAGCAGGACTCCACCGACCTCGGCGGCTACACGAACGTGCAGGTCGCCATCAAGGGCAACTCCGCGGATCCCGCAGAGGGCCCCTGGGCGCACCTCAAGTACGAGGGTGGCGTGCACCGGGTGCAGCGCGTTCCCGTGACCGAGTCGCAGGGGCGCATCCAGACCTCGACCGCCGGCGTGCTCGTCTTCCCCGAGGTCGACGAGCCCGAAGAGGTCGAGATCAGCCCCAACGACCTCCGGATCGACGTGTTCCGGTCGTCCGGACCCGGCGGTCAGTCCGTGAACACGACCGACTCCGCAGTGCGCATCACGCACATCCCGACCGGCATCGTGGTGTCGATGCAGAACGAGAAGTCGCAGATCCAGAACCGCGAGGCGGGCATGCGCGTGCTCCGTGCGCGTCTGCTGGCGAAGCAGCAGGAGGAACTGGATGCCGCGGCATCCGACGCGCGCAAGTCGCAGATCCGGGGCATGGACCGTTCGGAGCGCATCCGCACGTACAACTTCCCGGAGAACCGCATCGCCGACCACCGCACGGGATACAAGGCGTACAACCTCGACCAGGTGATGAACGGTGCGCTCGATCCGGTGATCGACTCGGCGATCCAGGCGGACGAAGAGGCGCAGCTCGCCGCACTCGGCGAGGAGTAGCGCGATCCGCTGGGCGTCTGTTCGCCGCTAGGGTGAGCGGATGCCGAGTGTTCTGATCGAGATTCGCCGCGAGTACGCGCCCGACGACGAGGTGGCCATCATCGACGCCGTGCACGGGGCGTTGGTGACCGCGTTCAGGATCCCCGATGACGACAGATTCAGCAGACTGATCTCGTACCAGCCGCACCGCATGGTCGACGGGTTGCAGCCTGGTGTACCCGACGAATACACGCGGGTGACGATCGACTGCTTCTCGGGACGCTCGATCGACGCGAAGCGCAACCTCTACCGCGAGATCGTGGAGCGACTGGAGCCGCTCGGCATCCCGCGCGACAAGGTCTCGATCCTGCTGCGCGAGAGCGCACGAGAGAACTGGGGACTCGGCGGAATCGCCGCCGCAGACAAGGACCTGGGCTTCACCATCGAGGTGTAGGCGTCCATCCAGGTCGCGGAACACCGTCGCGGTGTCGGCACTCGGTCATAGCCTTCGGGTCATGGAGTTGCAGGACGACGTGAAGACCTGGCTGCTGGATTCGGATCCGGCCCTGCGCTGGCAGGTCGAGCGGGATCTGGTGGACGCACCGGAATCGGTGTGGGGCGCGACGCGACGGCGCATGGTCACCGATGGGATGGCGGCGCGGCTGCTCGCCCTGCAAGATGCCGACGGCCAGTGGGACGGGGGCGCATTCTTCCCGGGCGGAGCCGCTTGGTTCGAGTCGCATCCGGACGGATCGCCCCAGCCGTGGACGGCGACCACCTGGACGCTGAACACGCTCCGCGACTGGGGACTGCCGGCCGAGGCCCTCGCGGGCACGGCCGACCGTCTCGCGGCCGGCTCGCGCTGGGACTACGACGATCTGCCGTTCTGGGGCGGTGAGGTGGACGTCTGCGTCAACTCCTTCACGCTGGCGAGCGGCGCCTGGCTCGGCGCCGACGTGTCCGGGCTCGTCGAGTGGTTCCCTGAGCACCGGCTCGCCGACGGCGGCTGGAACTGCGAGTGGATAGCGGGTTCGGTGCGCTCGTCGTTCCACTCGACGCTCAACGCGCTGCGCGGCATCCTCTATTACGAGAAGGCGGTCGGCAGCACGCCTGCCCTCACCGAAGCCAGACGCAGTGCCGAGGAGTACCTGCTCGAACGCCGACTGCTCTATCGCAAGTCGACGGGGGACGTTGTGGGGGCGTGGATCGACGAGTTCGCATATCCGCTGCGCTGGCGGTGCACCGCACTCAAGGCCGTCGACTACTTCCGCGAGGCGGCACTGCTGGACGGGACAGCACCGGATCCGCGACTGGCGGATGCCGTCGGCCTCATCCGCGCGGCCCGCACGACGGACGGAACCTGGGTTCAGGGCCGCAGCAACGGCGGCAAGGTCTGGTTCGACGTGGATGCGCCGGAGGGCGAGCCCTCGAAGTGGCTCACCTTCTTCGCCACGCGCGCGCTCGAGTGGTGGGACGCCGCCGCCGACCCGATCGAAGCCGGTGCGGACGAAGGAGCCGGAATCGAACGCTCATGAGAGTGCCGGATACGCTCGTCAGGTGAGTCTTCCCGATCTCCGCCTGGTCGCCGTCGACATGGACGGCACCCTGCTCGACGAGCACGGACACGTCCCCGACCGTCTGTGGCACCTGTTGCACATGATGCACGAGCGCGGGATCGCGTTCGTCCCGGCGAGCGGACGTCAGTATGCGACGCTCAGGAACACGTTCGACGCGGTCGCCGATGAGCTCTCGTTCATCGCCGAGAACGGCACCTATGTCGTCCACGACGGGCACGAGGTCAGCTCGTCGACGCTGGAGCCCTCGTTCGTGCGAAGCGTGCTCGACGACGTTCGTCGGTTGGCGCGCGAGGGAGTCGACGTCGGCGTCGTGCTCTGCGGCAAGGATGTCGCGTACACCGACCGCGACGACGAACCCTTCCTCGAGGAAACGGCGAAGTACTACTTCTCCCGCGAGACGGTTCGCGATCTCGCCGACCACAACGATGACGTGATCAAGATCGCCGTCTTCGAATTCGGAGACATCGAACGTGACGTGGAACCGGCGCTCGCCCGCCACCGCCCCGACCATCAGGTGGTCGTGTCCGGCGGACACTGGGTGGACATCATGGCGGCCGACGTCAACAAGGGCACGGCGCTGCGCGCCCTGCAGCGCGCTCTGGATGTCACGCCCGCCCAGACCGCCGCATTCGGCGACTACCTGAACGATCTCGAGATGCTGGAGGCGGCCGACCTCTCGTATGCGGTGGCGAACGCCCACCCGGAGATCGCTCGCGTCGCGCGATTCCGCGCACCGTCCAACGCGGAACAGGGCGTCATCACGGTGCTCGAGCAGCTTCTCGGGCTTGAGACCGGCACCGATCGGATATCAGCAGCACGGCGGTAGTGTGCAAAGGATGCGTTCCGGAGGCGTGATGGCAGTGGTCGGCACAGTGCTGCTGACCTGGCTCGTCGCCGTCGACACGTGGATGAGGCTGACCCTCGACGCCGAGCCGACGTCGCTGACGATCGTCGCACTTGCCGTCGCCGTGGGAGTGCTTGCCGCCGTCGCTGCGTTGGCCGTGCGCGACGCGCTGACGGCGGCGGGTCGAGTGGCGCGCGCTCCGGCGCTCACCGGTGTGAGTCACGCGACCGGCAGTCGTCAGCAGCTGCCGAGTCGCCGCGTGCACCTGGTCGGCGGCCGGGGTCCGCGCGCGCCGGGCGGCGGGTTCGTTCCCGCCTGCGACATCATGCGCTGACCGGTTTTCGGCTTTCCGAACCGAGAGCAGCGGCCACGGGCGGGTTACCCCCACCCAGCTGCCCTTCGTACGGAGTCCCATGTCCGGTCCAATGCCTTCGAGTGCTCGTCGCCCTGCTGCACGGCGGATGCGACTCGCGTTGCTGCTCATCACGCGCGGCATCCGTCGAGCGCGACTGCGCCTCGCCCTCTTCAGCGGATGGGTGTGGGTGGCCGCCGCTTCCCTCGTCGGGTTCGAAGTGCTCGAGATCCTTCTCGGAGCACTTCTCGCAGCGCCCGAGGTGCTGCCGTTGGTACTCCTCGCGCTGGCCGCGGTCTGGTACTTCCGCCGTGCTCTGGTGCGCCTCTGGCGACGTCTTTCGTCGCGGGAGCGATCCCGCTGACATCGACCGGATCCGTGAGTGGGGACGCGCATCGATGGCGCTCGGTCCCCGCGCCGTGGCAGGACACCGGGTCGTGACTGTCAGATGTAGATGCCGGGGTCGAGCCACGCCTCGTCTTCGCGGGTCTGCGCGAGATGATGCGGCGCATCCGTCGGTCGTGCGCGCGCCGGGATGCCGGTCAGCACCGAGTCGGGCGGCGCAGACTTCACGACCACCGCGTTCGCGCCGACGACCGATCGCGCGCCGAGCACGATGTCGCCGAGTACCTTGGCGCCCGCGCCGACCACCACTCCGCTCTGCAACGTAGGGTGGCGTTTGCCGCGTCCTCTGGACTTCCCACCGAGAGTGACCCCGTGGTAGAGCATCACGTCGTCGCCGACGATGGTCGTCTCGCCGATCACGACGCCCATGCCGTGGTCGATGAAGAACCGCCGACCGATGCGCGCCCCTGGATGGATCTCGATGCCGGTGAGGAACCGGGCGAACTGGGAGAGGAGGCGAGCCGGTAGCTTGAGGCCGGGGGAGAGCCACCAACGGTGTGCGATGCGGTAGAGCCAAATGGCGTGCAGACCCGAGTACGACAGCGCGATCTCGATGTCGCTGCGCGCAGCGGGATCGTGCCTGCGCGCGTTCTCGATGTCCTCGCGCATGCGGGAGAGTACCGTCATCGAAGCCTTCCTCGTGGCATCCGGTGAGACTCTTCGCGTCTGCGGGATCTCACGGCCCACTCCATCGTATGGCGGCCGCTCCGCCGCTCACGCGCGCGCCTGGCAGCCGAATCGGCTGCCAGGCGTGATGCATTTGACCTCTCGGTCTACGACCCATGTCGCGAGCCTCTCGGGCGATCCGCTCCTCGAGGCGGCGGCGTGCACGCCGCCGAACGCGCCACGCGCCACGCGCCACGCGCTAGGTCCAAGGTGCCGCCTCGTGCCGATATCGGTGCGTCGGTGGCTCGGGTATCGCGACCCGCTCTTCGAGGCGGCGGCGTGCACGCCGCCGAACGCGCCACGCGCTCAGTCGACTGCGGTGCGCCAGGCAGGGACTGGCGCACAAAACAACTCAGTCCAGAAGGTCCTGGTACAGAACAGTGGAGACGTAGCGCTCGCCGAAGTCCGGCACCACGACGACGATCGTCTTGCCGGCGTTCTCCGGGCGCTTCGCGACCTCGACCGCGGCGTGCACAGCAGCACCGGACGAGATGCCGCCGAGGATGCCCTCCTCGACGGCGAGGCGACGTGCCATGGCGATCGCGGCATCCGCGTTCACGTCGAGCACCTCGTCGTAGATGTCGGTGTCGAGCACCTCGGGCACGAAGTTGGCCCCGAGGCCCTGGATCTTGTGGGGTCCCGGCTGTCCGCCGTTGAGGATCGGCGACTCAGCGGGCTCGACGGCGACGATGCGGATGTCCGCCTTCTTCTCGCGCAGGTATCCTCCGGCTCCCGTGATGGTGCCGCCCGTTCCGATGCCGGCGACCAGCACGTCGATGCCGCCGTCGGTGTCCTCCCAGATCTCGGGACCCGTCGTTGCGCGGTGGATGGCCGGGTTGGCCTCGTTCGCGAACTGCTTCGCCCAGATGGCGTTCTCGGTGTTCGCGACGATCTCCTGGGCCTTCTCGACGGCTCCGCGCATGCCGTCGGCACCCGGAGTGAGGATGACCTCGGCGCCGTAGGCGCGCAGCAGCACGCGACGCTCCTTGCTGGCCGTCTCCGGCATCGTGATGATCAGCTTGTAACCGCGGGCAGCTGCGGCGAACGCGAGCGCGATGCCGGTGTTGCCGCTGGTGCCCTCGACGATGGTGCCGCCCGGCTTCAGCTCGCCCGACTTCTCGGCGGCGTCGATGATCGCCACGCCGATGCGGTCCTTCACGCTGGCGGCAGGGTTGTAGAACTCGAGCTTCGCGACCACGGTGGCGTCGGCGCCGTCGGTCACGCGGTTGAGCCGGACGAGCGGTGTCTTGCCGACGACCTCGGTGATGTCGGAGTGGATGGAGCCGGACATGGCCTGCCTTTCGGACTGCGCTTGACTGGGTTGATGGCGCACCCGACGCGGTCGTGCGACGATGCCGGGGTCTCGCCAGAAGCTTATTCTTGACGCTCGGACGCGTTCCCGTTTATGACGTTGCGCTCCGCTCGTCGAGGTACTTGGTGCAGGCCGCGGCGGGGTCGACGGAAGGGACGAACCACATGGATGCTGCGACAGCGGATCGCTCCGCCGACGACTCGACAGGTGTTCCGGCACGCGATTCCGTGGCCGAGGCACCTCTTCGGCTGTCGCTGCGCGACGCGGCAGAGACCCTTGCGGCCGCAGGCGTTCCGGACCCGGTCGTCGACGCAGAACTCCTTGCCGGCCATGTTCTGAACGCGAGCCGGGGTCGTGTGCAGGCGCTCGTGGTGACGGATGCCGCGCTATCGGCCGAACAGGCCGCCCGCCTCCGCGAGCTGGTCGCTCGGCGCTCCACGCGAGAGCCTCTGCAGCACATCACGGGTCGCGCGCCGTTCCGCTCGCTCGACCTCCAGGTCGGGCCCGGTGTCTTCGTGCCTCGTCCGGAGACCGAGCTTCTCGCGCAGCTGGCCGTCGACGCGCTGCTGGCATCGGCAGAGCCCGAGCCGATCGGTGTGGACCTCGGCACCGGCACCGGTGCGATCGCTTTGTCCATGGCGACGGAGGTGCCGCACGCTCGCGTGTATGCGGTCGAACGCTCGCCGGAGGCGCTCGTCTGGACCCGACGCAACGTCGCGGAAGCCGCGGCCGACAACCTGGAACTCGTCGAGGGCGACCTGAAGGATGCCCTTCCCGAGCTCGACGGTCGTGCTGCGGTCGTCGTGTCCAATCCGCCGTACGTGCCGGACGATGCGATCCCGCGGGATCCCGAGGTGCGGCTGTTCGATCCCTCGGTAGCCCTGTACGGCGGCGCGGACGGCCTGGATGTCGTGCGCGTGCTCTCGCTGCGGGCACTTCAGCTCCTGCGGCCAGGGGGACTTCTCGCCATCGAGCACGGCGAATATCAGGGGGCTGAGGTGCGCGACATCCTGACTGCGGACGGATGGCACGCAACGGCCACGCATCGCGACCTGACGCTGCGTGACAGGGTCACCACAGCCGTACGCTGACCGGCGCAGGGCACTTCCGTCGGGCGTCGCGAGCTCCGAGCACGCAGTTCAGCGCGCAGCCTTGGCGCGCATGTTCTCTGCGCGCTCTCGCGCGTTGCGCAATGCCTCCCGCTCGCGCTTGCGCGCCTCCCGGAGCGCCTTCTCGGCTTCCCGCCTGGCTTTGGCGGCCTCCTTCACGCGCTTGTCGGATCCGTACAGTGCGGCATCCTCCGCCTCGCGATCGAGCGCAGGGGCGGCGGCGTGCGTCGTCCCGGCAGAGGCATCCGCATGGGATGTCTCGTCGATGTAGCGCTGGATTCCGTCGAGCACCCGCTCCAGACCGAAGCCGAAGTCGTCGTAGTCGTCGGCCGTGTATGCCCCGGATGCCACGACGGGCGCGAGGTCCGGGAATCGATCCTCCGTGATGAGCGCGGCCAGCGCGGGGGCGTACGAGGCTCCCGTCACCTCCTCGGCCGGTGCCCCTGTTCCGTCGATCTCGGCCTGCACGACTCCGACGGCCCGCGCGTACGAGGCGACGAGAAGCACGCACGCCATCTTCTCGTTGTCGCTCAGCCGCGCAGGCCGAAGGGCGCGGAGGGCCATGTCGACCAGCCGGATCACGTTCGGCGTGATCGGAACGCCGGTCACCGGAATCTGGCTGTACCAGGGGTGGCGTCGCAGCGCCTCGACGTTGGCGAGCGTCCATTGCTTGAGGCCGGTGCGCCAGTCGTCCTCAGGCGGCTCGGGGAGTTCGACCGTCGCCGCGGCATCCTGCATGAGAAGGAGCAGGTCGTCCTTGCTGGTGACGTAGCGGTAGAGCGACATGGTCGTGAAGCCGAGCGCCGAGGCGACCTTCGCCATGGAGAGCGCGCCGAGCCCCTCCGCGTCGGCGATCTCGATCGCGGCCTCGACGATGCGCTCGATGCTGAGCTCGCGCTTCGGTCCGCGCTGCGGCCGCTCGGCAACGCCCCACGACAGCGCCACCGCATGCGGCAGCGACAACTCGGGGGATGCTTCGGTGTCCGACATCACGCTCCTCACCTCTGACCCGGCAGCTGCGCAGGTGCCCTTGCGGCTCGCCCGGACGGTTGTTTCAGTGTATGGCGCACGCTGTGGCGAACATCGTTCCGGCGTTCCGTCGGCGTCGAGAGGAGCCGCGATCGGTCACCTGCGCCTCAGCCCTTGACGCGCCGCCCGAACACCAGCGACGATCCGACGACGCCCACGAGCAGGATCCCCGCCAGCCACGCGAGCGCGACCCATAGGGTGTCGCCCGGCGCCGTCCCGCTGAGCAGGTCGCGCAGCGTCTCGATGATCGGCGTGAACGGCTGATGCTGCGCGAATCCGTGCAGCCAGCCCGGCATGGTGTCTACTGCGACGAATCCGCTGGAGACGTACGGGAGGAAGAGGAACACGAAGCTGATCGACGCCGCGGCGTCCACGCTCAGCAGCAAGCCGCCGAGCACGCTCAGCCACGTGAACGCGACGATCACGAGCACCGCGAACAGCACTGCCGCTATCCATCCGCCGAGGTCGGCGCCCGGCTGATAGCCGAGCAGCAGCGCGACACCGACGACCAGAACGGATGCAGCGATATTGCGCAGCACGCTCGCGATCACGTGCCCGTGCAGCACGGCCGAGCCGAGAACCGGCAGCGTCTTGAACCTGTTGACCGTACCGGTGGCGACATCCTGCGCGACTCCGACGGCGGAGCTCGCCGCGCCGAAACCAAGGCACAGCACGAGTGTTCCCGGCACGACGTAGTTGACGTAGTCGCCGTCCGACTCGATGGCGCCGCCGAAGATCACGACGAACACGAGCATGATCGACACCGGGATCGCGAACGCGGTGACCAGCGAATCGACGCTGCGCAGAGTACGGCGTACCTCGCGTCCGGCCATCGCGACGATGTCGGACACGGCGGTGCCGATTCCCTGGCGGCGGACGGCCGCCGCCCCAGGGGTCACGGTGATGGTGGTCATGCTGCCTTCTCCTTCTCGTTGCCGTTATCGGTGACGTCGGCGGCACGGCTCGCGGATGTCGCCCGCCCGGTGAGCCTGAGGAACACGTCGTCGAGCGTCGGGCCAGCGATCCCGATGTCCGTCACCTGGATTCCTGCCGCAGCCGTCCGGGCGAGGTACGCGCGGATGTCCTCGACGGCGTCGGTCGTCGGCATCCGCACGGTCAGGTCGTCGTCGTCGACCTCGACGTCCCATCCGCCCGCGGCGAGGCGTCCCGCCTCGGCGACGTCCTCCCTCGTCCCGAACGAGAACACGATGTGATCACCGCTCACCTGGGCCTTGAGCTCGTCCGGTGTGCCGGTGGCGACGACGACTCCCTCGTCGATGACCCCCACGCGATCCGCGAGCCGTTCGGCCTCGTCCAGATACTGAGTGGTGAGGAGGATGGTCGTTCCGGCCGCCGCGAGCTCCTCGACCAGCGACCACAGCTGCGCCCTGCTGCGTGGATCCAGTCCCGTTGTCGGTTCGTCGAGGAAGAGGACCGGCGGCGTCGCGACCAGGCTGATCGCCAGGTCGAGGCGCCTGCGCATACCGCCTGAGTATCCGGAGACCTTCTTGTCGGCGGCATCCACGAGGTCGAACGCCTCGAGGAGCCGCGCGACGCGCAGCCGCCGTTCGGATGCCGGAAGGTGGTTCAGCACGGCCATCATGGCGAGGTTCTCGGCTCCGGTCTGGAACCCGTCGACGGAGGCGTACTGGCCGGTGAGGGCGAACATCCGCCTGGCTTCCGCCGGTCTGGCGAGCACATCGACGCCCGCGATCGTCGCCGTGCCGGCGTCGGGCCGGACGAGCGTGGAGAGGATGTTCACCGTAGTCGTCTTGCCCGCCCCGTTGGGCCCGAGCAGGGCGTAGATCTCGCCGCGCGCGACGCGGAAGTCAACGCCGTCCAGAACGGCGTGCTTTCCGTATGTCTTGCGTAGACCGGTCACCTCGATGGCCGGCTGCTGCTGGTTCGTCTTCATGTCAGTTCCTTTCCAGCTCGTGGTGTCCGTCCGCCGGCGCGGCCGGCGGTCTGCTGCCGAAGAACCGCGCGACGGTGTCCGCGACGGCTTCCGGATCCTTCTGGTCGATTCCGAAGTGGTCCAAGTCCGGGAACTCGTGGATGCTCGCGTGCGGGATGGCGTCGGCCAGAAGGTCGCGGACGTCCCGCCCCGTGCCCGCGCCGCTGCCTCCGTACATCAGCTGGACGTCGGCCGTGATGGCGGCGTATGCGGGATACGAATCGTCGAGGCGTGCCACCTCCCGGTGCTCGTTCAGCGTGGTCGCCATCAAGGTGGTGTGCCGGCGCCACGACCGGCGGCCCATCGCGACGGGAAGGATCATCCGCAGCATCGCGTCCGGCGTGCGGCGCGATGCCGGGTTCATCGCCTTGATGAAGGTGATGAATGCTCCTGCCGGGTCACCGGCGTCCAGCCTGTGCTGCGCCGGCTCGATCCAGTCGGAGGGGATCTGTCCGTGGATGGACACGCCCGGTTCGTACGCGGAAACCGCTGCGAGGCCAGTGGCCGCCGCCGCGGTCTCGAGCGCGACGAGGCCGCCGAAGCTGTGCCCGACGAGGTAGACGGCGCCCGTCTGCCGCAGCACGGCGTTCAGGTCGTCGCACTCCGTGCGGATCGAGTAGTCGGCGCCCTGGTCGCAGCTGAGGCCGCGTCCGCGGCGCTCGATGGTGTGCACTCTGTAGCCGTGATCGGCGAGGGCGGTCGCGAAACGCGAGTAGTCGGCTGCGATGCTCAGGGCGCCGGGCACGAGAACCACGTCGGGTCCGACGCCCACCGTCTCATACGCGACGACCCCGCCATCGGCGGAGGTGACCGTGTCGTTCATCGGTGTTCCTTTGCATGTCGTGGAGCGATGGATGTTCGCGAGCGATGCGCATGAACTGCGTATCGCATACGCAGAGTGTATGACGTATACAGTGTGCGACGTAAGCAATAGGAATGCAAGGACCTTCATCGGTTCAATCGGCTCGGCGTTGAGAGCGAGCTCTCAAGGCGCTCACCTCAATCACCCCGATCGCGGCTGCGCCGCTCAGGGGTTCAATCGGTTCGGCCTTGAGAGCGAGCTCTCAAGGCGCTCACCTCAATCACCCCTAGAATCGAGCGGTCATGACCACCTTTTACGACTGCTCCGACGACGACGGTCTCGCCGAGGGCACGAAGCAAGCGCGTTCAGCCATCGAGAACGGCGACCTCATCGTCCTTCCGACCGACACCGTCTACGGCATCGGCGCCGACGCCTTCAGTGGCTACGCCGTCACTCAGCTCCTCGCGGCGAAGGGGAGGGGACGCCAGTCTCCGCCTCCCGTGCTCATCCCCGCTTTGACCACGCTCGATGCGCTCGCCGAGACCGTGCCTCAAGAGGTGCGGGATCTGGCCGGTGCCTTCTGGCCGGGCGGCCTCACCGTCGTCCTGCCGGCTCAGCCCTCGCTGTC
Organism: Planctomonas sp. JC2975; assembly: GCF_012985205.1. NCBI lineage: Bacteria > Bacillati > Actinomycetota > Actinomycetes > Micrococcales > Microbacteriaceae > Planctomonas > Planctomonas sp. JC2975. The sequence continues at coordinate 357,563 of NZ_JABEKS010000002.1, forward strand.
GTGGGATCTCGGCGAGACCGAGGGCACCGTGGCGCTCCGCATGCCGAACAATCCGGTAGCGCTCGCGCTGCTGCGCTCAACGGGTCCGCTCGCCGTGTCGTCGGCCAACAAGACGGGCATGCCTGCTGCCACGACGGCGCAGGAGGCGGAGGCGATGCTCGGCGAGGCCGTGAGCGTCTACCTCGACGGCGGCACGGTCGGCGTCGACTACGCAGACGCCGACGTTGAGGAGACGTCCTCGACCATCGTGGATGCCACGGCACTCGCATCCGGAACCGGCAAGCTGCGCATCCTCCGCCACGGAGTGATCAGCGACGAGCAGCTCCGCGAGGTGGTCGGCGACGCCCTCGAATCCGCAGAGGATCAGCAGCCCACATGACCCTCCTTCTCGTCATCGGTCTGATCACCGCGATCGTCACGTTCGTGCTGTCGATCGTGGTGTGGCGGGTGGCGCTGAAGTACAAGCTGTATCCGCGCATCCGTGAGCGCGATGTGCACACCCGTCCGACGCCACGGCTGGGCGGCGTCGCGATGTTCCTCGGCATCGTCGTGGCGTTCGGGGTCGCCTATCTGTTCTCGGTGCTCTTCCAGGGGTTCGGCGGTCCTCTGCTTGGCGTCGTGTTCTCGGACCCGACACCCGTGTTCGCCATCCTCGGCGCTGCGCTCCTCATCGTCGTGATCGGCGTCGCCGACGACCTGTGGGACCTCGATTGGATGACGAAGCTCGCCGGCCAATTCGTGGCTGCGGGCCTCGTCGCGTGGCTCGGTGTGCAGATCTACTCGCTGCCGCTCGGCGGGGGAGTGACGGTCGGCTCGCCCTGGATGAGCGTGGTCATGACGGTCTTCGCGATCGTGCTCGTCATGAACGCCATCAACTTCATCGACGGCCTCGACGGCCTGGTGGCGGGGGTCGCCCTCATCGCGAACGGCGCGTTCTTCCTCTACAGCTACCTGATCACCGTGAAGACGAGTCCGTCGAACTACTTCAGCCTGGCGTCGGTCATCGCGATCATCCTGGTCGGGGCGTGCGCCGGGTTCCTGCCGCTGAACTGGCACCCGGCGAAGATGTTCATGGGCGACACCGGCGCTCTGCTGGTCGGACTCCTGATGGCCTCCTCGGCCATCGCTGTCACGGGTCAGCTCGATCCGGTGTCCATCCAGCAGGGCGGTCCGCGGGCGCTGTTCCCCGCGTTCATCCCGATCATCCTGCCGTTCGCCGTGCTCGTCGTACCGCTTCTCGACTTCGGGCTCGCGGTGTTCCGTCGGGTGCGTGCCGGCAAGTCCCCCTTCAGCGCCGACCGCAAGCACCTGCACCACCGGCTGCTCGACATGGGCCATTCGCACCTGCACGCGGTGCTCATCTTCTACGCGTGGACCGCCGTCGTCTCCATCGGATGCCTCCTCTTCTTCTTCCAGCCCATCTGGCCGGCCGTCGTCTTCCTCTGCGTCGGCCTCGTGGTCTGCACAGCGTTCACGCTCGCCCCGCTGAGTCGCCGCAAGAGCGCCGAGGTGGCCGCAGAACTCACCCCAGCAACCGCGATCGGAGCGGATGCCGCCGCCCGGCTCGACCCGCTCGACGCGGCCTCCGAGATTCCCCGTTCTCACCCGAACGCCACCGCGACGGAACCCGCGCCGCCCTCGGCAGCGCGTGACGACGAGCTCCACACGAAGGAACAAGCCCGATGACAGACCGACAGAAACGACCGTCCGACGGATCGCCGTCCCGGCCGCCAGTACGCCTCACGGCAGCGCCGATGCTGAACCGGGCGCTGCGCGACGGCGGGATCTTCGCCGGCGCCGTCGCTGTGATCGGTGGCATCGTCGGCCTCCTGGTCGCCGGCATGCCGGGACTCTGGGGCGGTCTACTGGGTGGTGTTCTTTCCGCCGTGTTCCTGGCGCTCACGGCTGTCAGCATCCTTGTCGGCGGTCGGTTGGCGCGTGGCGACCTGACGTCACCGGTCTTCTTCGGGGTGGTGATCGGGACCTGGTTCGTGAAGCTCGTCGTCTTCGTTCTGCTCACGTTGCTTCTTCGCACGCAATCGTGGATCGACGGACGAGTGTATTTCGTGGTCGTGATCGTCGTCGTGCTCGGGTCGCTGGTGCTCGATCTGGTCGCGTTCGCACGCACCCGCGTTCCCTATGCAAGTGATGTGACTTTGCCGGGAGAAGATGCTAAACGGGTTGACGACAGCGACGCAGACGGTCGGTCTTGAGCCCGTTTGGTCTTTGATATGCTGTCTTCTGCCACCCCCGCCCGTTCCCTTCTAGCGAACGCCTGACGCCGGAGAATGCCCTGATTACGCCAATGCTCCTCACTACAGTGCTGTCTGCCAGCGGCAACGGTTCTGACGGCGGATTCACCGGTCCGTCCATCTCGGACTTCTTCCCGCCGGAGATCCTGTTCGCCGGCACCCCCTTCGCTCTCAACCGCGTGATGCTGATCAGGCTCCTCGTGGTGGCTCTGGTCGTTCTCGTCCTCTGGCTGGGTACGCGGAACATGAAGCTCCGCCCGTCGCGCACGCAGACCCTGTTCGAGTTCGTCATCGGCTTCGTCCGCAACGGCATCATCTACGACAACCTCGGCGAGCGCATCGGCAAGCGGTACGAGCCGATCCTGATGACGTTCTTCTTCCTCATCCTCGGCATGAACCTGGTTGGATCGGTCCCCGGTCTGCAGATCGCTCCGACGGCACTCATCGGTCTTCCGCTCGTCATGGCCATCGTCGCCTGGGTGATGTTCATCTACGCCGGCATGCGCGAAAAGGGTGTGCGGTTCTGGAAGGACTCGCTGTTCCTCCCCGGCGTCCCGTGGTTCCTCTACTTCCTGCTCACTCCGCTGGAGTTCCTCTCCACCTTCATCGTCCGTCCGGTCACCCTGACACTCCGACTCACGATGAACATGTTGGCCGGGCACATGCTCGTCGTCCTCTGCTTCGCGGCGACGCAGTTCTTCTTCTTCACCGTGCTCGCCGACGGCAATCTGCTCGGCCTGCTCGGAATCGGATCGTTCGCATTCGGCATCGCCTTCACCGTGCTCGACCTGTTCGTGGCAATTCTGCAGGCGTACGTCTTCACGATCCTCTCCACCATCTACATCCAGCTTGCGGTCGCTGAAGAGCACTGATCCGCTCTGAGCAAGAGACCACAGAAAACCCCTTCGAAAGGAACCATCAATGCACATCGTCGGACAGCTTGCCCCGCTGGCTTTCGGCCTCGCCGTCATCGGCTCCGGTATCGGCGTCGGCTATGTGATCGGTAAGACGATCGAGTCGGTTGCCCGCCAGCCTGAGCTGCAGGGTCGCTTGACCAGCCTCATGTTCCTCGGCGTCGCGCTGACGGAAGCACTCTGCTTCATCGCTATCGCCGTCGCGTTCATCCCGTTCCCGACCCCGTAGTCGGCACCTGCACATCCTTTTTCGGCCACTAGTCCAAGGAGTCTGAGTGCTCAGCACCCTGGTAACCGCAGCGGAAGAGAGCCAGAGTCCGGTTCTTCCGTCGATCCCGGACCTGATCTGGGGAACGCTAGCGTTCGTGATCATTCTGGTGTTCGTGCTCCGGTACGCGCTTCCGCGCATCAACAAGCTGCTCGATGAGCGCCGCGAGGCCATCGACGGCAACATCGACCGCGCGGAGCGTCTCCAGAACGAGGCCAATGCTGCGCTCGACCACTACACGGCTCAGCTCGCCGAGGCACGTTCCGAGGCAGGCCGCATCCGTGAGCAGGCTCGGGCCGATGGTGCAGGCATCATCGCCGAACTGAAGGAGCAGGCCTCTGCCGAGGCGGCGCGCATCACCGCGAACGCCCAGGTGCAGATCGAGTCCGAGCGCGCAGCCGCCCTGGCATCCCTGCGCGCAGAAGTCGGCACGCTCGCACTCGACCTCGCGTCGAGCATCGTCGGCGAGGTGCTCTCGGACGACAAGCGCGCAGAGTCGATCGTGGACCGCTTCCTCGAGGACCTCGAGGCCGATGAGAAGTCGAAGGCTGGCAAGTAAGTGGGATCAGCGACTCGGGAGTCACTGGCCGCAGCAGAGGCACGCCTCTCCGCGGCTCCGTCGGTGACCCGCCAGACCGGTGAGCAGCTGCTTGCGTCCGGCAGGGTGATCGAGGGCTCCACGCAGCTTCGTTCCGTGCTCTCCGATCCGGAGGCGGGTCGGAAGGGTGAGCTGGTCAGAACGATCTTCCACTCACTGGATGCCACGGCATCCGAGCTTCTGGCCGACATGGCGGGCTCGCGTTGGTCGAGCACCGAGCAGTTCCTGGATGCGGTCGAGGAGATCGGCATCCGCGCGATAGCGCGCGCGTCGGGCGACGACGGGACAATCGAGGCAGAGCTCTTCTCATTCGCCAAAGCAGTGGGAAGCAACGCCGAACTGGAGCTTGCGCTCGGCAGCAAGCTCGGCGACCCGCAGCGGCGAGTCGACCTCGTCGAGAGACTGCTGGTCGGCCGTGCTTCGGAAGCGACAGTCATCTTGATGCGCTACATCGTGCAGAATCCGCGCGGCCGCCGCATCGGTGAACTCATCTCGCATGTCGCCGACATCGTGGCGCACGACGCAGACGCCATTGTCGTCTCGCTCACGGCAGCCACAGAACCGACGCCGGCCCAGCTCGATCGGCTTCGCCTTTCGCTCGCCGCGCGTTACGGACGCACCCCCCGATTCGACGTGACGGTCGACCCCGAACTCGTCGGAGGCCTGCGGGTGCAGGTCGGTGACGAAGTCATCGACGGCAGCATCTCGAACCGCCTCGCAGATCTGCGACTTCGACTTGCCGGCTGACCCGGCCTACGACGCACAACCCAAGGAAAACGACATGGCAGACATCAGCATCAGCCCCGATGAGATTCGCGCGGCACTCAAGGACTTCGTCGCCGGTTACCAGCCAGACTCCACTGCCGCCATCGAGGTCGGCACCGTGGTCGATGCTGGCGACGGCATCGCGCACGTCGAGGGCCTTCCCGGCGCAATGGCGAACGAGCTCCTGCGCTTCGATGACGGCACCCTGGGCCTCGCGCTCAACCTCGACGAGAACGAGATCGGTGTCGTCGTGCTGGGTGAGTTCGCCGGCATCGAAGAGGGCCAGCAGGTCACCCGCACCGGCGAGGTGCTCTCGGTCGCCGTCGGCGACGGCTACCTCGGTCGTGTCGTGGACCCGCTCGGCAACCCGATCGACGGCCTCGGCGCCATCGAGACGGAGGGCCGCCGCGCGCTCGAGCTGCAGGCGCCTGGCGTCATGCAGCGCAAGAGCGTGCACGAGCCGCTGCAGACCGGCATCAAGGCGATCGACGCCATGATCCCGATCGGCCGCGGACAGCGCCAGCTGATCATCGGTGACCGCCAGACGGGCAAGACCGCGATCGCGATCGACACGATCATCAACCAGAAGGCCAACTGGGAGTCGGGCGACCCCGAGAAGCAGGTGCGCTGCATCTACGTCGCCATCGGGCAGAAGGGCTCGACGATCGCCTCCGTCAAGGGTGCGCTCGAAGACGCAGGCGCCCTGGAGTACACGACGATCGTCGCGGCTCCGGCATCCGACCCTGCGGGCTTCAAGTACCTCGCTCCGTACACCGGCTCGGCGATCGGCCAGCACTGGATGTACGGCGGCAAGCACGTCCTGATCGTGTTCGACGACCTGTCGAAGCAGGCCGAGGCCTACCGCGCCGTGTCTCTGCTGCTGCGTCGCCCGCCGGGCCGCGAGGCATACCCGGGTGACGTCTTCTACCTGCACTCGCGTCTGCTCGAGCGTTGCGCGAAGCTTTCGGACGACCTCGGTGCCGGATCGATGACCGGTCTGCCGATCATCGAGACGAAGGCGAACGACGTCTCCGCCTACATCCCGACCAACGTGATCTCCATCACCGACGGCCAGATCTTCCTGCAGTCCGACCTGTTCAACGCGAACCAGCGCCCGGCCGTCGACGTCGGAATCTCGGTGTCCCGCGTCGGCGGTGACGCCCAGGTGAAGTCGATCAAGAAGGTTTCCGGAACCTTGAAGCTCGAGCTCGCGCAGTACCGCGCACTCGAGGCCTTCTCGATGTTCGCATCCGACCTCGACGCCGCGTCGCGCCGTCAGCTCGACCGCGGTGCACGGCTCACCGAGCTGCTCAAGCAGCCGCAGTACTCGCCCTTCCCGGTCGAGGAGCAGGTCGTGTCCATCTGGGCCGGCACCAACGGAAAGCTCGACGAGGTCCCGGTCGAGGACATCCTCCGCTTCGAGGCTGAGTTCCTCGACCACCTCCGCCGCACCACGTCGGTGCTCGACACGCTGCGTTCGACGAACGTCCTCGACGACAACACGCTCGAGACGCTCGAGCGAGAGGTCGACGTGTTCAAGCTCGAGTTCCAGACCGGCGAGGGCAAGCCCTTGATCGCACCGGGTAGCGAGCGCTACGCGGCGATCGAGGAAGAGGAAGTCGACCAGGAGCAGATCGTCACGCGTAGCCGCTGACCCGCACCGACAACGACTGACGAGAGTAAGACAGGAGTCCCATGGCAGCGCAACTTCGGGTCTACCGGCAGCGCATCCGCACTGCCCAGACGACGAAGAAGATCACCCGCGCGATGGAGCTGATCTCGGCGAGCCGCATCTACAAGGCGCAGGCTCGCGTGCAGGCGTCGGCACCGTACACGCGGCAGATCGTCCGCGCCGTGTCGGCCGTCGCCGCGTACTCGAACGCGTCGCACCTGCTGACCACTGAGCGGGAGAACATCGCCACTGCGGCGATCGTGATCTTCACGTCGGACCGCGGTCTGGCCGGAGCCTTCAACTCGCAGGTGATCCGTGAGGCACTCGAGCTGGAGAGCCTTCTCCGCTCGCAGGGCAAGGACGTCGTGTTCTACCTCGTCGGTCGCAAGGCCGTCGGGTACTTCGCGTTCCGCAAGCGTTCCAGCGTTCGAGACTGGATCGGCGGAACGGACTCACCGGAGTTCGAGACGGCGACCGAGATCGGCAACGCTCTGGTCGAGAGCTTTGCAAAGGGTTCGGCAGACGGCGGTGTCGACGAGATCCACATCGTCTACAACCGCTTCGTGAGCATGCTCGTGCAGTCGCCGCGCGTGGTTCGCCTCCTTCCGCTCGAGCTGGTCGAGGGAGTCGACCCGGTCGAGGACGGCGCGCTGCTGCCCGAGTACGAGTTCGAGCCGGATGCCGAGACGGTGCTGGATGCGCTTCTGCCGGTCTACATCAAGAGTCGCTTGTACAACGCGATGCTCGAGTCGGCGGCCGCGAAGCACGCGGCCACGCAGAAGGCTATGAAGTCGGCGAGCGACAATGCGGACAAGCTCATCACCAACTACACGCGCCTGGCCAACAACGCGCGCCAGTCCGAGATCACCCAGCAGATCTCCGAAATCGTCGGCGGCGCCGACGCCCTGGCATCGCAGTGACGACGGCCGACACCACACGCTTTGATGAAACAGAGAGAGAAGAAATGACCGACACTGCCACCGCCGCTGCAGCGGCTGCGGAGACTACGCCGGGCGTGGGCCGTATCGCACGAGTGACCGGCCCCGTCGTCGACATCGAGTTCCCGCACGACTCAATCCCCGAGATCTACAACGCTCTCAAGACGACGATCAACTTCTCCGGCGACGAGGAAGAGGCGCACGAGATCACGCTCGAGGTCGCTCAGCACCTCGGCGACGACCTCGTTCGTGCCATCGCTCTGAAGCCGACCGACGGCCTCGTGCGCGGTCAGGAAGTGCGCAACACGGGTGAGGCCATCTCCGTTCCGGTCGGCGACGTCACCAAGGGCAAGGTGTTCAATGTCATCGGCGAGGTGCTCAATGCTGAGCCGGGCGAGACGGTGGAGATCACCGAGCGCTGGCCGATCCACCGCAAGGCTCCCGCATTCGACCAGCTCGAGTCGAAGACGACGATGTTCGAAACGGGCATCAAGGTCATCGACCTGCTCACCCCCTACGTACAGGGTGGAAAGATCGGCCTCTTCGGTGGCGCGGGCGTCGGCAAGACGGTCCTCATTCAGGAGATGATCCAGCGCGTGGCGCAGGACCACGGTGGTGTGTCCGTGTTCGCCGGCGTTGGCGAGCGCACCCGTGAGGGCAACGACCTCATCCACGAGATGGAGGAGGCGGGCGTCTTCGACAAGACGGCCCTCGTTTTCGGCCAGATGGACGAGCCGCCGGGGACGCGACTTCGCGTCGCGCTCTCCGCTCTCACGATGGCGGAGTACTTCCGCGACGTGCAGAAGCAGGACGTGCTGCTCTTCATCGACAACATCTTCCGCTTCACGCAGGCCGGCTCCGAGGTGTCCACGCTGCTCGGTCGCATGCCGTCAGCTGTGGGTTACCAGCCGAACCTCGCCGACGAGATGGGCGTGCTCCAGGAGCGCATCACCTCGACGCGCGGTCACTCCATCACGTCGCTGCAGGCCATCTACGTGCCGGCCGACGACTACACCGACCCGGCGCCGGCGACCACGTTCGCGCACCTCGATGCGACGACGGAGCTCTCCCGTGAGATCGCGTCGCAGGGTCTCTACCCGGCGGTCGACCCGCTGGCGTCGACCAGCCGCATCATGGACCCGCGCTACCTGGGCGAGGACCACTACCGCGTGGCCACAACGGTGAAGCAGATCCTGCAGAAGAACAAGGAACTCCAGGAGATCATCGCCATCCTCGGTGTCGACGAGCTCTCCGAGGAAGACAAGATCACGGTCGCGCGAGCGCGCCGCATCCAGCAGTTCCTCTCGCAGAACACCTACATGGCCAAGAAGTTCACGGGCGTCGAGGGTTCGACGGTTCCGCTGAAGGAGACGATCGAGTCGTTCGACGCGATCTGCCGCGGTGACTTCGACCACGTCGCCGAGCAGGCGTTCTTCAACGTCGGACCGATCTCCGACGTCGAGGAGAAGTGGGCGAAGATCCAGAAGGAGAACGGCTGACCATGGCGACGCTGAATGTCAGCGTCGTCTCGGTCGACCGCGAGGTCTGGTCGGGCGAAGCCACCATGGTCGTGGCGCGCACCGTGATCGGCGAGATCGGCATCCTTGCCGGTCACCAGCCCGTGCTCGGCGTTCTCGGGGAGGGTGAGGTTCGCATCACCCTGCCCGGTGGCGAGCGTCTGGTGGTGGACGCCTCCGACGGATTCGTGTCTTTCGAGAACAATCAGCTGTCGGTCGTGGCGAGCAAAGCCCAACTGGTCTGAACGCATTGAACTGAACGCGCTGGGGGTCGGATGCCTGAGACAGGCGAGAGGGTCGATCGACAGTTCGGCGACATGAGGGTCCCCGTTCTGATCGCAATGGCGGGATTGCCCGGAGCCGGCAAGTCAACGATCGCGGAGGTGATCAGCGCCCGTCTGGGGGCGACGATCGTCTCCGTCGATCCGATCGAGTCGGCGATCCTGCACGCGGGAATCGACGCCGACCAGCCGACGGGCTTGGCCGCCTACCTCGTGGCGGAGACGCTGGCCGAGCAAGTGCTGATGTCCGGCCACAGCGTGATCGTGGATGCTGTCAACGCGGTGGAACCGGCGCGCCTGCAGTGGCGCGATCTCGCGCTGCGTGCCGACGTTCCGCTCCGGGTGATCGAGGTGGAGTGCTCGGATCCCGACCTGCACAAGGAGCGCCTGGAGAAGCGGGTGCGCAACCTGCCGCACTTCGAGGAGCCCTCGTGGCGTGCCGTCGAACAGAGCCTGGAGGACTACCAGCCGTGGAAGGGCGAGTGCGCGGCGCTGCCGCGGATCACTCTCGACACGGTGAAAACGCTCGGCCAGAACGTGGATGCCGCCATCCGCTTCCTGGCTCCGTGACACCGGCCCCGAGCGCGCGGTGCTGATCCTCCTGCCGCCGTCCGAATCGAAGCGGACGGGCGGGTCTGTGCGCGCGCGCCTGGATCTCGCCGGTCTCCGGTTTCCGGAACTCGCCTCAGCGAGAGCGACCACGGCGGCGGCGCTGGTCGAACTGGCGCGCAGCGGGGATGCGGATTCCGCAGCGAAGTCGCTGGGCATACCGCGAACACTCGTCGGTGAGCTCGCAGCGAACGCCGCGCTCTTCGAGTCGCCCGTGATGCCGGCGATCGACCGGTATACCGGGGTGCTCTACGACGCTCTGGACGCCGCATCGCTGCCCTCAGAGGCGCGGCGTCACCTCCGTCACACGGTCGCCGTGCATTCGGCGGTGTTCGGTCCGATCGGCGCGCTCGACCGCATTCCCGACTACCGCATGTCCGCGACGTCGCGGCTGCCAGGGCTCCGGCTGCGTCAGCTGTGGACGCCGGCAGTGGCCGCGGCACTCGGCGCCGTGGTCGGCCCCGTCATCGACCTGCGTTCCGAGAGTTACGTCGCGCTCGGACCCGTGCCGGACACGCAGCAATCGGTCTTCGTGCGAGTTGTCGCCGAGGGACCGGACGGCGTGACGCGAGCGCTCAATCACTTCAACAAGCACACCAAAGGGATGCTCGTGCGTGCCTTCGCGCTCGAACGCCCGCGCATCCGTTCGGTGGACGCGTTCGTGCGCTGGGCGACGTCGGCGGGGCTCCGCACCGAATACGCAGGCAATCACGAGGTTCAGCTCCTGGCTCCCTGAGTTAGTATCGACAATGTGCCTGCGGGGGTCGGCACGATGCGAAACGGGCGACACGTGACGGTGAACGCGACGGGTTGAACGGCGACGTAGCGGGGCGACGCCCACCGGTCTTCCAATCAGGGCGCTCGTGAAACTTCTGGCGAGGATTGTCCACGCGAGCGAACGCAATACCGTCGGGTCGGCGAATGAGGTCGGCGCGCGTCCCCTCCGTGCGTCAGTGCGATCGTTCACGGTGCGATGACCGGGTTTCTGATCGCCTGCGGTCGGGCTAGTGCGATACCGGTCACCACGAGGCACACCGTCAGGATCACCGGAACTCACGCCGGCCCGACCTTGTCTGTGCGGCCGTGCCGTGGGTTCGCTGCCCGCGCGCCGCACCAGGCGGTTGCGGGACCCGGACGACGGCGCGGGAACGCGAGCGCTGGAACGACGGCGCCGGCATGACGGCGCGACGAACACCACGAGGGCGACGGCGCCAGAACGGTTGCGCCGTGCGCCGGCGGTGCCCGGGAGGAGGTCAGGCCGGCTCGAGCGCCCGCCAGCATCCGGCGACGTGGTCGTCGACGAGTCCCGCGGATTGCATCAGTGCATACATGGTCGTGGGCCCGACGAATCGGAAACCCAGTTCCCGAAGCCGCTTGCTGAGGGCCGTCGCCTCCGGGGTGACTGCCGGGATCTCGGCGAGCGAGACCGGAGCGTGCCGGTGAGGTTCGGACGGTGCGAACGACCAGATCAGCTCCGACAGCGGAGTGCTCAGGGAGAGAGTGGCGCGGGCGTTCGCGATCGTGGCCTCGATCTTGCCGCGATGCCGGATGATGGCCGCGTTCTGCACGAGCTGTTCGACGTCGTTCTCGGTGAAGGCTGCGACCTGGTCGATGTCGAATCCGTTGAACGCTTCGCGGAATGCTGGGCGACGCAGCAGGATGGTGCGCCACGAAAGTCCGGCCTGGAATCCCTCGAGGCAGATCTTCTCGTAGAGCGCGCGATCGTCGTGGAGCGGCGTACCCCATTCCTCGTCGTGGTAGCGCTGGTACTCAGTGTCGGCACCCACCCAGGCGCAGCGCGCGACTCCGTCGTCGCCCACGAGTACATCGGGTCGGCTCGGTCGGCCTGCGGGTGCGGCGCTCGGCTTGCCCTCGCGGGCATCGCGAACAGTGTCTCGCGCGGTGGCGATCGATTCGGCGGCGGTCGTGTCGCTCATGCTGCCAGCGTTATCCCTTCGTGCTGAAGAAGCCAGAGTTTGGTCGGAATGCCGGCCCCGCCGCTGTATCCGGTGATCCGGCCGTCGGAACCGAGCACGCGATGGCATCCGATGAGGAGCGGGATCGGATTGGCTCCGATGGCGCCCCCGACGGCGCGACCCGCTGTGGCCTTGCCGACGGCCATGCCGAGCTCACCGTAGGTGGTGTGCTCGCCCCAAGGGACCTCGAGGAGTCGCGTCCAGACGGCTTTGCGGAATTCCGTGCCGTGCGGGTTCAGCGGGACGTCGAACGCCTGCCTTTCTCCGGCGAAGTACTGGTCCAACTCGATTGCCGCATCGCGCAGCACGTCGTCTGGCTGGTCGGGACATCCGTCAAGCGGCAGGCGACCTTCGCGCTCGATGGTGAGGCATGTGACGCTCGACCCGTCGGAGACGAGTTCGAGTCGCCCGATCGGGCTCGGGATGCAGAGCAGGTAGGCGTCCATGCCTCGACCATACGGGTGACTTCCGACACGGATCCTCGGCCAGCGGGTCGACGGGAAGACCCGGCATCCGGTGCGGCTGGGGAGGGGAAGTAGACGCCTCCTGCCCCGCCCCGTCCAGCGCGAGTCGACACCGCGATCACGAGTGCGAACGCCTCCCACCGCGAGCGCCGTTCACAGTGCGGCCGCCAGAGCAGAGCCTAGAATTCCGCTGTGATACTCCTCGACGTGATCAGCCTCGTCGTCGCGCTGGTGGCGATCGCCTTCGCTGTGGTCGCCCTGGTGCGAGCGCGCGGAGCAGACGAGAGAGCGGCGGCAGCTGCATCCGTAGTCGCGAGAGCCGAGACCAGTGCACAGGCGGCCCAAGCAGGTCTTGAACAGCTCGAGGGCAGGGTGGGCCAGGCTCGTCAGGATGCCGCGCACGCCGTGCAGGAGGCGACGAAAGCTGCGCAGGCGGCGACTCAGGCATCCGCTTCCGCCGCCGTCAGCCGGCGTGAGGCAGAGGCTGCCGCCGACAGGGCCTCGCGCGCGGAGGCCGAGGCCGATGCGGCGCAGACGGGCGCGGAGGCCGCACGGGTGGAGGCGACGCAGCTCAGCGTCGCGACGGCGTTCCGCGAGGGTGCGGGCGCGAGCGCAGACGTTGCGGCTTCTGCGGCAGCCGGCGAGGCCGAAACCGGCGCCGAGGCCGCAGGACGGGCGACCGTTCAACGTGCAGAGGACCACCTCGTGCCGAGCGGGGCGTCCGGCGGTACCGAACGAGTCGTGCAGGTCGCGTGGAAGCTCGAGCGCGTTCGGAGCACGACCTGGGTGCTGCGCAACACGGGCTTCGCCAAGGCACGTGATGCCCTTCTGTCCGACGCGACAGTGCCGCCGAAGTTCGTGCGTCCGGACGAGGTGATCCCTCGCGACGTCGACCGCGATGACGTGCTGCAGTTCCGGGTGACTGCCGGTCGCGGGACGCCGCCGCCGCGCATCCGCGTGACGTGGCGTGAGGGTGCAGGATCTCCGGCGTACTCGCGCGAGTTCACCGTTCTCGCCACGGCGTAGGGCGACCGCTCGGAGCAGAGTCCGCCATTGCGGAGTGAGCGCACACTCAGTTAGCATCGAGGCGTGCCGAAGATTCCCAACCGCGCGAGCCCACTGCCTCCGGAGGAGCGCAAAGCCGCCATCATCCAGGCCGTGATCCCCGTCATGATCGAGCACGGGGCCGCGCTGACGTCGCGTCAGATCGCCGAGGCCGCCGGCGTCGCGGAGGGAACGGTCTTCAGGGCATTCGGCGACAAGGACACCCTGCTGCGCGAGGCCGCAGAGGTCTACCTCGACCCGGCACCCGTACGCGAGCACCTCCGGGCGCTCGATGCATCGCTTCCGCTGGAAGACAAGGTGCGAGCGGTGCTGGAAGTGCTCACCGAGCGGTTCCACGGCGTGGTCAGCATCATGGCGGCGCTCGGTCTGGCCAGCGGTCGGCCAGAGGAGATCCGCCGTCGTCCCGCGCAGCCCCCGCTCGAGTACGCGTCGGTCGTGGCGCGTCTGGTGGAGCCGGAGCTCGATCGGCTCAATGTTCCACCCGAGGACATCGCCCCGTTCATCCGTCTCATCGCTTTCGCGAGCGCCATCCCGTCCTTGAACCAGGAGAAGGCCTTCGCCTCGCGCGAGCTGGCGCGGCTGATCGTGTACGGCATCGCGGGCGACACCCGCATCGGCGAGGAGGATGCCGTTCGCAAGACGGCAGCTCGAGCTCTCGCTGGGAGGCGGGCAGCGGCATCCGCTCGTGCATCGACAGCGGGTGCGGGGACGGCTGCCGAGGACCTGGCCACGAACGATGCTGAAGGCGTCGCGACGCATGCCTGATCAGCGCCGACGTCGAGAAAAGGCGAAGCAATGTTGATGAGAATCCTGGTGCGGTTCCTCAGGCCGCACTGGCCGCTGCTCGTGGGCGTCGTGGTCTTCCAGCTCCTGCAGTCGATCGCGTCCCTGTATCTTCCGACCCTCAATGCCGAGCTGATCGACAAGGGCGTCATCACCGGCGACACCGGATACATCCTGGCCAATGGCGGGCTCATGCTCCTGGTGACGCTCGGGCAGGTGGTGTGCAACATCGTCGCCGTGTACTTCGGCGCGAAGGCGTCGATGCGCCTCGGTCGGGATCTGCGCGGCAAGCTGTTCTCGCATGTCGGCGAGTTCTCCGAGCGCGAAGTGACGAAGTTCGGTGCGCCGTCGTTGATCACGCGCAACACGAACGATGTGCAGCAGGTGCAGATGCTCGTGCTCATGACGTGCACGCTGCTCGTGTCGGCGCCCATCCTGTGCATAGGCGGCATCGTGCTGGCGATCCAGCAGGATCTCAGCATGTCGTGGCTGATCGCGGTCAGCGTGCCGGTGCTCCTGGTGTGCGTCGTGCTGATCATCTCGCGCATGGTGCCGCAGTTCCGGCTGATGCAGACCCGTATCGACAAGGTCAATCGGGTGCTGCGCGAGCAGTTGTCTGGCATCCGCGTCGTTCGCGCGTTCGTGCGGGAAGACGTGGAGCGGAAGAGATTCGACACGGCCAACCTGGAAGTGACGGATACGGCCATCAGGGCCGGACGACTCATGGCGCTGATGTTCCCGACCGTGATGCTCGTGCTCAACTTCTCCAGCGTCGCCGTGATCTGGTTCGGAGCCTTCCGCATCGACGACGGGTCGCTGCAGATCGGCACGATGACGGCCTTCCTGCAGTACCTCATGCAGATCCTGATGGGCGTCATGATGGCGACCTTCATGTTCGTCATGGTGCCGCGTGCAGCGGTGTGCGCAGAGCGGATCGGGGAGGTGCTGGAGACGGAGTCGACCGTGCGTGCATCCGCCGACGCGATCACGGAACTGGCCGAACACGGGACCATCGAGCTGTTCGAGGTGGGTTTCGCGTACCCCGGTGCTGAGGATCCGGTGCTCAGCGACCTCAACGTGCGCATCGAGCGCGGGCAGACAGTCGCGATCATCGGGTCGACCGGATCCGGCAAGACCACACTCATCAACCTGTTGCCCCGCCTGTTCGATGCCACGAGCGGGCAGGTTCTCGTCGACGGCACCGACGTGGCCGAGGTCGATCCCGACGTGCTGTGGTCGAAGATCGGGCTGGTGCCGCAGAAGCCCTATCTCTTCAGCGGAACCGTGGCATCCAATCTGCGCTACGGCAAGCCGGATGCCACGGAGGACGAGCTCTGGCGTGCTTTGGAGATCGCGCAGGCGAAGGACTTCGTCACGGCGATGGACGGCGGCCTCGATGCAGCGATCGCTCAGGGCGGCACGAATGTGTCCGGCGGGCAACGACAGCGCCTGGCGATCGCCAGAGCTTTGGTGAAGAGGCCGGAGATCTACGTGTTCGACGACTCGTTCTCGGCGCTGGACCTCGCGACGGATGCTCGCCTCAGACGGGCGCTCCGCGACCGTGAACGAGGTGCGACCTTCGTGATCGTGGCCCAACGGGTGTCGACGATCACGGATGCGGACCAGATCCTGGTGCTGGAGAACGGACGGATCGTCGACTCCGGCACCCACGAACAGCTCCTGGCGACATCCGAGACCTATGCGGAGATCGTGTCGTCCCAGCTCGCGGCGGAGGAAGCGGCATGAGCGAGACGAAGTCGGACGCGGCACAGGCGCCAGAGCGGCCCGGTCCGGGCCGCGGGGGACCGATGGCCGGACTCAC
This sequence comes from Planctomonas sp. JC2975, assembly GCF_012985205.1. NCBI lineage: Bacteria > Bacillati > Actinomycetota > Actinomycetes > Micrococcales > Microbacteriaceae > Planctomonas > Planctomonas sp. JC2975. Next base: position 373,487 of record NZ_JABEKS010000002.1, read on the forward strand.
CATGCCGCCGAAGAAGGCGATGAACTTCGGTCCGAGTGCCAAGCGGCTGATCGGGAGATTGAAGCCGGAGTCGCTTGGGCTGGTGTTCGTCATCCTGCTCACCGTGCTCAGCGTCACGTTCAGCGTTCTGGGACCGAAGCTGCTGGGCGAGGGAACCAACATCATCGTGGCCGGTTTCGTCTCCAAGAGCCTTCCGGCCGGCGCCACCAAGGCCGAGGTGCTCGCAGGCATGCGGCAGAACGGGCAGGGCCAGCTCGCCGACATGCTCAGCGGGATGGAATTGAACCCTGGGCACGGCATCGACTTCGGCGCGTTGTCGCAGGTGCTCCTTCTCGTGCTCGTGCTGTACGCGTTCGCGTCCGTGTTCAGCTGGCTGCAGGCATACCTGCTCAACGGCATCACGATGCGCACGGTGTACCGCCTGCGCAAGGAGGTGGAGGAGAAGGTCCACCGGTTGCCGCTCAAGTACTTCGACACGATGCCTCGCGGAGAACTGCTCAGCCGGGTGACGAACGACATCGACAATGTGCAGCAGAGCCTGCAGCAGACCGTGAGCCAAGTGCTCACCTCGCTGCTGACGGTCGTCGGCGTGCTGGTCATCATGTTCGTGATCTCGCCGCTGCTCGCCGTCATCGCCCTCATCTCCGTTCCGCTGACGTTGGTGGTCACGATGGTGATCGCGAAGCGTTCGCAGAAGATGTTCGTCGCGCAGTGGAAGCACACCGGCCAGCTGAACGCGCAGATCGAGGAGACATACTCCGGGCACGCGATCGTGAAGGTATTCGGGCGTCAGCGCGAGGCGAACGAGCGATTCGCGCTGAAGAACGAGGAGCTGTACCGGGCGAGCTTCGGGGCGCAGTTCGTGTCAGGGATCATCATGCCCTCGATGCAGTTCGTCGGGAACCTCGTGTACGTCGCGATCGCGGTGGTGGGCGGCCTGCAGGTGGCGGCCGGTGCCATCCAGATCGGTGATGTGCAGGCCTTCATCCAGTACTCCAGACAGTTCACCCAGCCCCTCGCCCAGCTGGGATCGATGGCCAACCTGCTGCAGTCGGGTGTGGCATCCGCTGAGCGGGTGTTCGAACTGCTCGACGCCGACGAGCAGTCGCCTGACCCGGATGCCCCTGCCGCACTCGGCGAGACCAAAGGCCGGCTCGAGTTCGAGGACGTCGCGTTCCGTTACGTGGCGGACAAGCCGCTGATCGACGATCTCTCGATGGTCGCCGAACCGGGACAGACCGTCGCGATCGTCGGCCCGACCGGGGCCGGGAAGACGACGCTCGTCAACCTGATCATGCGGTTCTATGAGGTGGACTCGGGCCGCATCACGTTGGACGGCGTCGACATCACACGGCTCACACGGGATGAGCTCCGTGGCCGCATCGGAATGGTGTTGCAGGATACCTGGCTGTTCGCCGGCACGATCCGCGAGAACATCGCATATGGGCGCCCGGATGCCACGGAGGAGGAGATCGTCGCGGCCGCCAAGGCGAGCTACGTCGACCGGTTCGTGCGCTCGTTGCCCGATGGCTACGACACGGTGCTCGACGATGATGCATCCAACGTGAGCGCGGGGGAGAAGCAGCTGCTCACGATCGCCAGGGCGTTCCTGGCGCGGCCGAGCGTGCTCATCCTCGACGAGGCGACGAGCTCGGTCGACACGCGCACGGAGCTGCTGGTGCAGAAGGCGATGAGCGCGCTGCGCACCGGCCGCACGAGTTTCGTTATCGCCCACAGGCTCTCGACGATCCGCGACGCCGACATGATCCTCGTGATGGAGGACGGCAACATCGTCGAGCAGGGCACGCATGCGCAGCTGCTCGCGGCCGGCGGTGCCTACTACTCGCTCTACAACGCGCAGTTCGCGGGGGCTGTGACCGGGGACGTCTGATCGGTGAGGGCCGAGTAGACGCGGCCTGACCGACGAGTGAAGCGGATGCCGCGGAGCAGCAGCTTCGCGGCATCCGCACGCACGCGCCGAAGGCCGGACAGTGCACTCGTCGTCCCCAGCGTTCCATCGCGGACGAGCATTCACGGATGGCAGCTCTCGAAGACGGCCCGGGGATGCGGATCCGCGAGGGTGGTCGCCATGCCAGAACGACTCGTCGCCTCCGATCCGATCACCCTGCTGTCCGTCGTGCCCGAACTCGTGGGATTCGAACCCCGGGAGAGCCTGGTGCTCGTCGCGTTCTGCGGAAAGACGAGCGCGGGGGCCTTTCGCGTCGACCTTCCTCCCGATGCGCCTCAAGTGCCCTCGCCTATCGGTGAGCGATCGCGGTCGGAAAGGGACTCCGCGCCCGGGACGAATGGTCGGCAGCTGGCGGCCGCGCTGCTTGATTCCGTCCGGCGGCTTCAGCGGGTGGATCGGCTCATTCCGATCGTCTACACGGAGGCCTCGTGCGCCGACGGTCCGCCGCACTCCGGCACGGTGTCGGAGATCCGAACGGCGGCGTCCGCTCGGGGGATCCGGACGCTTGACGCCCTGTACGTCGCAGGAGACGGATGGGGCAGCTACACCGGTGAGCCGCGACCCCGCGACGAACTGGAGTCGACCATCGGGCTGCGCCGACTCGATCCGGATGTTCCCGAGCTCGCGCCTCCGCCTCGTGAAGCAGCGAAGCTCCCGAACGTCTCCGAGCGTGATCGTCTGCGCACGGCGACCGCGCTCGCCGCTGTCGAACGCACCGAACCGGGTGTCGATCCGGTGTGGTTGGCCGGATACAGCGCGGACTGGCGACCCGAGGACGTCGGTCCGGCGGCGTCGGCGTTGCTGGCAGGCGTCCTGGCCGATCCGTGCACACGCGACGTGCTCCTGTACGCCTGGGCGTGGGGGAGCAGGGCCGGCAGACGGGCCGTCCGGTTCCAGGAGCGGTTCCTCCGTGGCGGGCCCATCGTCGACGCGCGATTCGCCGCGGCGTTCTCCGGTGCGGACGCACTCGGCCGTCCCGACGTCGAGTCCGTCGAGCACGCGGTCGAGCTCGTGCGCAGGGTCGCCGCTCATCTGGTCGAGACGGACCGCGCTCCTGCGTTGTCTGCACTCGCATGGCTCAGCTGGGCGCTCGGCCGCAGCTCCGTCGCGGGGGAGTACCTCCTTCAGGCGAGAGCGGCGGATCCGTCATACGGCCTCGCGGAGCTGTTGGATGCCATCCTGTCGCGCGGAATCCTCCCCGAGTGGGCCTTCTCCGGCGACCCGTCATCACGCGACAGCGCTCCCAGGCGAGCCGGGGCCGGGCACCGGAGGTCGTCGTGATGGGTCGCACCGAGAGGAAACGTTCGTGCCCGGATTACTCCGGGACGTGTCTCCCGTCACGGCGATCCGCGCCGACAGTACACTCGGGTTTGCCGTCGGAGTGCACCAGCTGCCGCTGGCGCTTGCCGGGGTGGAAGCCTGCTCGGACCAGAGCGGGACCGTCCACGGTCCAGGCACAACGTCGATGAAGTCGTGCGGAAAGGGGACTGGGTGGCCATGGCGCAGCCGTTCGGTCGCGAGCACGGATTCGTCTACATCGCGGTGCCGCGCCCGCCGGAGGACGACTGGATCGCCGTGGCCGCGGAGACCTTCGTCGTGCTCATCGAGTCGGGGCCGGGTGAACGCGGTGTCGACGCCCTGACCGAGCTGGCGCGTTCGGCGGATGCGCCGCTCGAGGCGATTGTGTCTGCGATTCCCGCGGGTCCTGACGGTGTGGACTCCTTCGCGGTGGTCCACCTGGACGAGCGCGCCAACGACGGATGGCGCGTCACCGCCGTCGCACGCGGCCGTGCCCTCGTCGACCTCTACTCGGACGGCGGTTCGCGGAGGTTCTCGTCGTCCGGCGTTCAGCCGTGGCTGATCGCCACGTTCCGCGATGTCGTCGCGTTCGGCCTCGGAGGTCCGGCCCGTCGATTCGACGCCGTGACGCACCGCAACCCGAGTGCCCTGGCCATCGGACTGGGCACGGCGCACGCCGGATCGCTCCTGTGGTCCATGGACTCGATCGATCGCGCGGACGCCGATGCCGCGGACGGCGACATCGGATACGTCCGGCCGGGTGCGGCACTCGACGACGACACGGTGCGCAGGTCGCCGTTCGTGCCCGGACCCGTCGAGCAGCCGGACGAGTCCGCACACGAACCTGTGGACGGCTTCGGCAGGTCGGAGGGAAGCCGAGCAGAAGAACCTGCCAGCGGCGTCCCCGCAGAGGAGACGGTCGAGCGGCACCGGATCGGCGACCTCGCTTCCATCGACGATGCCGAGGATGGGCCGGCGCTCGAGGCGGCACGATATGAGGCTTTCGAGCTGACGGTGGCGCGGGAGTCCGTCGCACATTTGTTCCGTCCGCCAGCTGACACGGACGAGGCCGAGGCCGACGACGAGGACGAGACCGTCGTCGAGGCCGGGGCCGAGGCCGACGACGAGGACGAGACCGTCGTCGAGGCCGGGGCCGAGGCCGACGACGAGGACGAGACCGTCGTCGAGGCCGGGGCCGAGGTCGGGGCCCACGGTCAAACGGCCCCCGGACAGTGCGCGGACGCGGAGGCGGACAGGTACACGGCGCCGGACGCGTCCGAGACCGATGATGCGGCGGGTCAGGCGACCGCGACAAAGGCGACCCCCGAGCCCTCGGTCGGCTCCGAGCCGTTCGCCCGGCCCTCGAAGCCGTTCACCGGAGCGCCTGAGCCGTCTCTCGGAGCGTCGGAGAGACCTGCCGAACCGGTGCCCGTCGACCGCCACGCCCCGGCAGTGCGCAACGGGGCAACGGCAGAACCGACTCCGAGGGTCTCCCCGTCCAGCGAGCTGGAGCCCACCGTCTCGATGCCGAAGCAGCCGACGCGCCGGCCCCGAGGTTCGTCGGTCGGAGCGCCGGTGAGCGCGTCAGCGTCGCCGGCCGGCGCACCCGGTCGGGCCTCCGCACCCGCGCCGAACGCCGTGGCCGAGCCGACGCCGGTGCGCGTCGGTGTCAGAGGGCGGGAGTCCGTGCTGCTGGATGCGCCGATCATCGTCGGGCGACGACCGGCGGGAACGACACGGCACGGAAGGGAGCCGCTGCTGGTCACCGTTCCTTCGCCGGAACAGGTCGTGTCGGCGTCGCACGTGAGGATCGAGCGCCAAGGGAACGTTGTCGTCGTCACCGATCTGAGGTCGAAGAACGGCACGTCGATCACCGTTCCCGGTTCGCGGCCGAGGCGTCTCCGTCCCGGAGAATCCTTCGCCGTGCCAGGGGCCGCGACGGTCGAAATCGGGGACGGGACTATCATCGAGATCACCCCGTAGCACGGTGAACGCGTCGCGCACCGACACGATCGTCGATTGGCCCGGCTTGCAGACCCCACCCGAGAGGACGGCCGCGTGACACAGATCGGGCGCAGCAGCAAGCGGCACCACATCGCCGTGCCCGGCAAAGACGGAGCTCGCATCACGCTGGCGTGGGCATCCGTCACGGACAAGGGCTACCGCCGCGCGGTGAACGAGGACAGCCTGATCGCGAGATCCCCCATCTTCGCCGTGGCCGACGGCATGGGCGGACACTCCGCAGGGGACGTCGCCAGCGCGGCAGTCGTCAACAGGCTCGCCGAGCACACCGGGCCCTCGTTCATCGACGAGGGCTCGATCGACACCGCACTCCGCGACGCCGTCGTCGACATGGAGAAGGGTGCAGGGCAAAGCGATCTGGGCACGGGGACCACCGTGACGGGATTCGCTCTCACGATGGTCGGTGGCGAACCGAGCTGGCTCGTCTTCAACATCGGAGACTCACGGGTGTACGAGCTCGAGGAGGGGGAGCTCCGGCAGCTCACGGTCGACCATTCGATCGTGCAGGAGCTTCTCGACGCGGGCGCGATCACGCCCTCGGAGGCGGAGGTGCATCCGCACTCGAACGTGATCACGCGTGCGGTCGGTTTCAACGAGGATCCCGTTCCCGATTTCAGCCTCGTTCCGCTGACGGTGGGCACGAGGCTCCTTGCCTGTTCGGACGGTCTGACGAAGGAACTGACGGAGCACGGCATCCGCCATTTCCTCACCGTCGGATCGAGCCCGCTGGACGCAGCGGGCCAGCTCATGGACGCAGCGCTCGGCAACGGCGGCAGGGACAATGTCACGGTCGTCGTGGTCGACGTGATGGAGACCCCCGATTCGCCGCTGCCGGCGGGACGACGCACCGGCAGAAGACGCTGAAACATCGGGTGTGAGCCCTGGCCGCTCCGGCCTCAGCGGACCCCAGGCCCCTCGCCACTGGTCCCGCCTACAATGGGTGCACGTTGACCCCGCCCGGGGACGAGGACGACCGAGCTGACCGGAGGCGTCATGGCGAAGAGGTTGCCGTCTGCCCCGCCCGTGCTGCCCGGATTCTCCTACGTTCGCGCGCTGGGATCCGGCGGTTTCGCCGACGTCTTCCTCTACGAGCAGAACATGCCGCGACGTCAGGTCGCCGTCAAGGTCCTCCTCAGCGAAGTCGTGACGCCGAGCGTGCGGGCGATGTTCCAGGCAGAGGCCAACCTGATGGCCCAGCTCAGCTCGCACCCGGCTGTGCTCACCGTGTATCAGGCGAGCGTGGCATCCGACGGCCGGCCGTACCTCGTGATGGAACTGTGCTCGCCGGTGCTCAACCAGCGGTACCGCGCGGAACCGCTCAGCGTCCCTGACGCCCTCGCGATCGGCGTGAAGATCGCGGGCGCCGTCGAGACCGCGCACCGAGCGGGTGTTCTGCACCGCGACGTGAAGCCGTCGAACATCCTCACGACGGCATACGGGCATCCGGTGCTCTCCGACTTCGGCATCGCGGCGACGGTCGGCGACGTCGAATTGGCGGATGCCGTCGGCCTCTCGATCCCGTGGTCGGCACCAGAAGTCATCACCGACGAGACGACGGGAACGGTCGAGAGCGAGGTGTGGGCGCTCGGCGCCACCATCTATTCGCTGGTCGCCGGACGTTCACCGTTCGAGGTCCCCGGCACTGACAATTCCTCGGCACAACTCATCGCACGCATCCAGCGCGCGAAACCCGAGCCGATCGGGAGACCGGACGTGCCGCCAAGGCTCGAGGCCGTGCTGCGTCGCTCGATGTCGAGGAAGCCGGAGGCGCGCCAGCAGAGTGTCCTCGAGCTGATCCGGGACCTGCAGGCCGTTGAGACGGAACTCGGCTTCGCGCCGACTCCGGCCGATGTCGCGACGGATGTCTGGGTCGCCGCCCCGACCGTCGATGACGACGACCGCACCAGGATCAAGGGCGTCGTCGCTGTGACGGGCGCTCAGCGGCGTCGTCGTCGCAGAGAGAATGAGCCGGCGGCGGCAGAGCCGGCGGCGCGCGAGACCGGCGCGACGTCCGGAGCGGTCGCCGGCCGGTTGAGCAAGGGTGGCGCGTGGCTGATCGCCGTCTGCGTCGTGCTCGGAGTGGCCTTCATCGTCACCCTGTCGACCGTTCTCGTGCGCGCAGGGACGCCGTCGGACATCCCGACCGTGCACGACGTCGAGGGTCGCACGGTCGCCGGGTCCGTGGAGTTCACGTGGCCGGACCCTGGAATCTCGCCGTCCGATGAATACCAGGTGAGCCTCGACGGCGGTGTACCGAGCCTGCAGCGCAGCTCGACCTTCACCGTCGATTCCCCGCAGCACAGAGTGTGCCTCACCGTCACGGTGAACCGCTCCGGTCGCACCGGTGCACCGAGCACGCCCAAATGCGTCGATCCCGTCGGGTCACCGTGATCCGCTCGCTCTTCACGCACCATCGTTCCGTCGCTGTGACCGCCGTCATCGGCGTCGTCGTCGTGGCGCTGGTCGCGACGATCGCGATCGTCTCCGGTGGCTTCGTGCAGCAGCGAATGGTGCTCGGGGATGCCGCGGTGTGGGTCACCAATTCGACAACGCAGATGCTCGGCAGGGCGAACACGCAGGTGAACGCCCTCAACTCCGCCGTCACCGCCGGCGAATCGGTGGATGTCGCACAGCGCGGCAAGTCGGTGCTGTTGGTCGACAAGGCGAACAACACCGTCGCGAAGGTTGATCCGGCATCCGTCACCGCAGGCAAGGCCATCGCACTGCCGCCGCGCGATCCGCAGGTCGGCATCGCCGGGTCGAGGGCCGTGATCGAATCGCTGACCACCGGTCAGATCTGGCTCGTGCCGCTCACCGATCTCGACTCCTTCACCTCCTCGTCGGCGCCGACCGTCGATCTCGGCAGCAAGGTCGTCACGTCCCTTGCACCGGACGGCGCACTGTTCGCTTACTCTCCGCAGTCCGGAACCGTGTACCGGATCGACGCGGCCGGCGGCGACTCCGTCACCCAGTCGTGGAAGGCCTCGGCCCCCACCCGTCGTTCTTCCGCATCGACGTCGACGCTGCAGATCACGTCGGTCGGTGGCCAGTGGGCGGTGTACGACGCTCAGTCGCGGCGGCTCCGCACGGCCGAGGGCACCCGCACCCTGCCGGATGCGGTCGGCAGCAATGCAGTGCTGCAGCAAGCGTCCGACACGGGCAGCGATCTTGCCGTGGCCTCGGATTCGGGCGTCTACCTGGTCCCGATGAACGGTGACTCCGTCCGCACGGCGGTCGAGGGCTCCTACGGTGTCGCCGCCGCTCCGGTGTGGGTGGACGGATGCCTGTACTCGGCCTGGAACACGGGTCGCACGTGGCGCTCGTGCACGGGCGGCGCAGCCGGCCGAGGCGGAACGCTCAGCGACGTGCGCCCTGGCGCGGATCTCGACTTCCGCGTCAACGGGGACACCGTGGTGCTCAATGACACAACGCACGGCACCTCGTGGTCCGTGCAGCACGACAACGGACTCATCGACAACTGGGCCGACTTCGCGAAGCCGAAGAACGACAAGCAGCAGACCGAGGAGAACATCGAGGACAAGCCGCCGACGTACGAGAAGGCCGAAGTGCCGCCGATCGCCGTCGACGACCACTTCGGTGCACGGCCAGGGGTGACGAGTCCGCTTCCCGTGCTGCTCAACGACTACGACCCGAACGGGGACGTGCTGGTGATCGACTCGTTCACGCCGGTGCCGTCCGCGACGGCGCGCATCCAGCGCACCGCCGACGATCAGGCACTGCAGATCACCCTTCCGGCCGACGCCCACGGGCAGATCGACTTCGACTACACCATCAGCGACGGTCGCGGCGGCCAGGCCACCGCTCACGTCACGGTGACCGTCCGCGAGCCGGACGAGAACTCCCCGCCGGTGCAGGTCAGAGCCACCAAGGCGACCGTCGGCGCCGGCGGACGGGTGACGACCGATGTGCTGGGCGACTGGTACGACCCCGACGGCGATCCCATCTATCTGGCCTCGGCGACCACCGCTGCACCGAACAGCGCAAGCTCCACACCGCAGGGAACCGTCGTGTACACGGATGCCGGCAAGTCCGGCAGCCTGCAGAACGTCGCGCTCGCCGTCTCCGACGGCCGCAGCGAGGGATACGGCAGCCTTGCCGTGACCGTTCGCCCGCCCACCGAAGTGCCGATCATCGCGGAGCCGTTCGTCGCGACGGCCGTCGCCGGGGACGAGATCACGATCTCGCCGCTCGGCCACGTGCGGGGAGGCGTGGGACCGGTTCGGCTGGCATCCGTACCTGACAAGCCCGATGTGACGCTCAGCCCGAACTTCGACGACGGGACGTTCGCGTTCTCCTCGGATGTTCCCGGCAGCCACTACGTGGACTACACGGTGACGGACGGATCGACGACCGCATCCGGTGAGGTGCGCGTTGTCGTGAGCGCTCCACAGGACGCGGGCGATGCCCCCGTGACGGTTCCGCACACCGCCTTCATCGAGCAGCAGAGCTCGCAGGAGGTGGACGTGCTGGCGACGGACTTCGATCCGGCCGGCGGGGTGCTCCTGATCACATCGGCCCAATCACCGCCGGAATCCGCCGGCGTGAAAGTCGAGGTTCTCGAGCAGCGGATTCTGAGGGTGACGCTGACCAGGCCGCTCAGCGGGCCGGTGTCGTTCGCCTACACCGTGAGCAATGGGACTGCGCAGACGGACGGCAGCGTTCGCGTGCTCGAGATACCGCGCCCCGCCGTGCGGCAGCCGCCGGTGGCCAACCCTGATTCCGCCACGGTGCGCGCCGGCGACGCGATCGACATCCCCGTGCTCGCCAACGACACCCAGGCGGACGGCGACGATCTCACGCTCGACACCACTCTGCCCACCCCGTTGCCGAAGGGCGACGGACTGCTGTTCGCGTCTGGCGACCAGCTGCGGTACCTGGCACCTGACAAGCCGGGCAACTACACGGCCGTGTATCGCGTCGATGATGCGGACGGCCAGTGGGCGACGGCGCAGGTGACGATCGCGGTGCGCGAAGTGGATCCGGAGTCGAACCGCGCGCCCATCCCGCGGACCATCACGGCACGCGTGTTGGCGGGCAACACCGTGCGCATTCCGATCTCGCTCGACGGGATCGATCCCGACGGCGACTCCGTGAAGCTCATCGGACAGTCCACGAACCCGCAGAAGGGCGCGGTGACGGCAGTCGGATCCGATTGGATCGACTACCAGGCCGGCGAGTACGCGGCAGGAACGGACACCTTCGACTACACGGTCGTCGACGCGCTGGGCGCCCACGCCGACGGCACGGTGCGCGTGGGCATCGCGCCGCAGACCGGTGGGGCGCGGAATCCCGTGGCCATCGAGGACCAGGTGACCGTTCGGCCCGGCAGAACAATCTCGGTCCAGGTGCTGGCGAACGACTTCGATCCCGACGGCAGCCCGCTGCACATCACGTCGGTGGAGCGCACGTCGACCGGCATCGCGAAGGCGAAGATCTCCGGCAAGGTCGTGAAGGTCACGGCACCGCAGAAGGAAGGCCGCTACGGCTTCATCTACACGGTGCAGAACGACACGGGAGGCACGAGTTCGAACTTCCTGACGGTGGTGGTGAACAAGAACGCCCCGCTCTCGCGGCCGGTCGTCCAGGACACCGTCGTGAGTCTGGCCGACATCATCGGCCGGACGCAGGTGACGGTGAATCCGCTCGCGAACGTGTTCTTCGCCGACGGTCCGGTGTCGAGTCTCAAGCTGTCGCTGGTCGCCGGCTACGGCACAACAGCGACGATCACGACCAACCACCGGGTGCAGGTGAAGATCCTGGACAAGTCGCAGATCATCCCGTTCAAGGTTGCGCATCCCGACGACCCGTCCGTCGCCTCGTACGGCTTCATCTGGGTGCCGGGCTTCGACGACGCCCTTCCGCAGTTGAAACCGGGAGCGCCGAAGCTCACGGTGCCGAGTGAGAAGACGCTCGTCATCGACCTCGACGACTACGTGGTCACGGCAGGCGGCAAGCAGGTACGGCTGACGGATGCCTCCCACGTGCATGCGACGCACGCCAACGGCGACAGCCTCGTGCGGGACAGCCACACCCTCGTGTACACCAGCGCCGCGCAATACTTCGGGCCGGCATCGATCTCATTCGAGGTGACGGACGGGTCGTCTCCCGATGCGCACGGCGCCCACATCGCCACCCTCGTGCTGCCCATCGACGTGACCGCGCGCAACAACCAGCCGCCAACGTTCACGGGTGCCCAGGTGGAGTTCGAACCGGGACAGCAGAAGACGCTGGACCTCGTGAAGCTCACGCGGTACCCGTACGCGAAGGACCAGCACGAGCTGCAGTACCGCGTGCTCGATCCGAAGCCGAGCGGGACATCCGTCTCGCTGCAGGGCCAGCAACTGACCGTCCAGGTGTCCGACAAGACACCGAAGGGAACGCACCTGAGCATCGACATCGGGGTGCGCGACTCCGTCAGCGACGGCAAGGCCGGGCGCATCGATATCACGGTCGTCCCGTCGACGAGACCTCTGGCCGTGCCGCAGCCCGACCAGGTGATCGCGCGGCGCGGAGCGACGACGACCGTGGACGTGCTGGCCAACGACGCCGCGACCAATCCGTTCCCGTCGACGCCGCTCACCGTTGTGACCGTGCGAGGGGCGTCGGATGCCGCACTGCCGGACGGCGTGCAGGTCACGCCCAGCGCAGACCGCTCCCGGCTCAGCGTGTCCGTCTCGCAGACCGCGCAGCCCATCGACACGACGCTGCAGTACGAGGTGGCGGATGCCACCGGCGACCCGGACCGCTATACCTGGGGGACGGTGACGATCTCCGTGCAGGACCGCCCGGGCCCGGTGGCGAACCTGCACATCGTGGGCGTCGGCGACCGCCAGCTCACGGTCGCCTGGGATGCCGGTTCCGCCAACAATTCGCCGATCACCGGATACACGGTCTCGCTGGTCGCATCGGGGGGAGGGGTCGTCGGATCCACGTCATGCCAGGCGACGACGTGCGTCGTCCCGACTCCCGGCAACGGCCCGCAGAACGCCGTCTCCGTGAGCGTCACGGCGAACAACGCGATAGGGACCTCGGATCCGGTCTCGTACTCCGACGCAGTCTGGTCGAACGTGGTGCCGAACGCGCCAACGAACCTGTCGGTCAGTCCCGGTGACGGACGTCTGACGGTCGGCTGGGGGGCACCGGCGGCGGGCAACAGCGCGAGTCCGGTGACGGGCTACATCGTGACGGTGGGATCCACGGCCACACTCGTGTCCGCCGGTGCGAACACCTTCACGGCGACGGGTCTGACCAACGGTCAGACCTATTCGGTCAGCGTCGCTGCGGTGAACTCGTTCTACGGCCAGCAACCCGTGTGGAACAGCGTGTCCGGCTCCGGTGTGCCGGCTGGTGCGCCGATCATCAGCAACCTGCAGGCAGTGTTCGACGGCCAAGGGAACGCCACCGTCACCTGGAGCATCAATGCGAACGGTGCCGGAGTGACTGCTCTTGCACTCGGCTCGTCAGAAGGCTCGTGCGACGGGATCAGTGTGGACGCCTCTGCCACAACCTGCCACGGGTTGGGCGGCGGCGACACTGTGACGTTCACGCTGACCGCGACGAATTCAGCCGGGACGTCGACGGGCACCGTCTCCGGGGTTGCTCACCGCGCGCCGAGCAACGTCTCCGTGACCTTCGACGCAGCCAACCCGAACGATGCGACGGGCAAGAGCACCGGAGTCTTCGCACCCACTCTGGGGACGCCGTCGGCGACGGTGGATCCCGGCGGGGCCGTCAGCTACTTCTACTCGTTCAACGCGGACCATTCGGGAGCGGTTCCCGTCGGTGCCGGCGATCGCATCACGCCGCCGGACACCAGTGTTTACGGCTCGGGGATGACCGTCTACTTCGCGGCGTCGGTGACCTACTCGAACGGCGTCAGCTACACGACCTGGACGGGAGCGCTGACGACACCGGTCGTTGCGGTCACCGCGTCGAACGTCAGTTTCGCGCCGGCGGCGCAAGGCACTGGCGGAACGTTCACCTGGGCCAGCGGACCGCTCCCAGCCGCCGGATCGACTATCTCGTGCAACGGGGCCGTCACCGGCAACTCCTGCACGACGCAGGATGCGGCTCCCGTCCTGACAGCGTCGGTCGAGGCCAACGGCACGACTTACACAACGGAGAACCGACCATGAGCAGCCGCGACACACTGAACGGCGAGACCCACGACACGCTGCCAGGGCGCAAACCATCGGCAGATCGCCGAAACCCGAACGAGAGGATCACCGTCATGCCGGACGCCCCCGCCGCCCCGCCACGGCAACTCACTCCGCTGACCGAGGACCAGGCATCCTGGTTCGCGAGCACGGTCGAGGCGATCGTCTCCAACGTCGAACGGGTGCTGCTCGGCAAGACGCATGTCATCCGCCTCGCCGTCACGGCACTCCTCAGCGAGGGGCACCTGCTGCTCGAGGACGTGCCGGGAACCGGCAAGACGTCGCTGGCGCGTGCGCTCGCCGAGAGCATCTCGGGAACGAGCAGTCGCATCCAGTTCACGCCGGATCTGCTGCCAGGAGACATCACGGGCGTCGGCGTGTACGACCAGCGCGCGGGCGACTTCGAGTTCCACAAGGGCCCGGTCTTCGCGAACGTCGTGCTGGCCGACGAGATTAACCGCGCGAGCCCGAAGACGCAGTCCGCCCTGCTGGAAGTGATGGAGGAGCGGCAGGTGAGCGTCGACGGCGTCACCCACCGTCTCGCGCCGCCGTTCATCGTGATTGCGACGCAGAACCCGGTGGAACAGGCCGGCACGTACCGGCTGCCAGAGGCGCAGCTCGACCGCTTCGTCATGAAGGCGTCGATCGGATATCCGGACCACGCGTCGATGGTGCGGATTCTGGAAGGCGCAGACCACCCGGCGCACGACACGGTGGTTCCCACTGTCGTGATGGGCGACATGGTGACCACGATGTCCAAGCTGGCACGTGCGGTACACGTCGATCCCGCGATCAACGACTACGTGTCGCGACTGGTGGACGCCACGCGCAACGCCGACGCGGTGCGGCTGGGCGTCAGCGTGCGCGGAGGGCTCTCGCTCATCCGCACCGCGAAGACGTACGCCGCCGGCCTCGGCCGTCCGTACGTGGTGCCCGACGACGTGAAGGCGCTCGCCGAGCCGGTGCTGTGCCACCGCATCGTGCTCGATCCGGAAGCCGAGTTCGACGGCATCACGGCGCAGAGCGTCATCGCCGGCGTCGTGCTGGAGACCCCGCCGCCACTGGACGGGACAGCGGTGTGAGGACTGTGATGTGAGCCTCGACCAGCACTCCGAGACGACCGAGCTCGACAACGCGCGAACTCGGATCGTCGGCGCGCGCGACGGACGCCTCGCCGACTCGATCGTGGCGACGGTGCGCGGCTGGCGCGCCTTCGCGGACGGATGCTCGCGCATCTGGCTCGCCGTCCGTCGCGTTGTGACCGTGGCCGGCGTGTGCGTCGCCGTCGTCACGATCGCCGCCTTCGTCGTCGGATACGTCGCCGGCTGGTCGGAGGCGCTGGTCTTCGCCTGGGTCGGCGCTGCGCTCTTCGTCGTCGCCGTGCTGTACCAGCTGGGATTCGTCGCCTACCGGGCGGTTCTGCACCTGCCGAATCCCCGGGTGATGGTGGGTGTGTCCGCCCCTGTGGACGTCGTGGTCTCCAACCCCACCAAGCGCGGCCTGCTGTCGGCGAGGATCGAGGTTCCGGTCGGCGACGGGGTGGCCGAGTTCGCGATGCCGGGCCTGCGTCCGGGAGCGGAGTTCCGCGATGTGTTCCTGGTGCCGACGACGCGTCGCGGCGTCGTCACGATCGGCCCGGTGCGGTCGGTCCGCGCCGACCCCGTCGGGCTGCTGCGCCGCGAGACGGACTGGCAGGAGACCGCGGAGTTGTTCGTGCATCCGGCCACCGTCGCGATCCCCGGGATGAGCTCGGGACTGGTGCGCGACCTGGAAGGCAGCTCGACGAAGGACCTCACGACGAGTGACATCTCGTTCCACGCGCTGCGCGAGTACGCCATGGGCGACGAGCGACGGCACATCCACTGGCGGAGCACCGCGAAGACGGGCGCGTTCATGGTGCGTCAATACGAGCAGACCAGGCGCAGCAACCTGATGGTCGCGCTGTCGCTGGCCGAGGCCGACTTCGCGTCGGAGGACGAGTTCGAGCTTGCGGTGAGCGCCGCCGCGTCGATCGGCGTGCGCGCCGTGCGAGACGGACGCTCCGTCGCGTTCATCGTCAGCGAGCGGACCCCCGACTTCGCCAGGAAGCCCGTGTTCGACGTGCGTGAGCTCGACACCGTGACGCCGACGCGGCTCCTCGACGCCTTGTGCCGGGTCGACCTCGTGTCTGCGGCACTGCGCATCCCAGATGTCGCGAGGGTCGCAGCCGACAAGGCGCTCGACGTCTCCGTCGCGTATCTGGTGTGCGGATCGACCGTGACATCCGCCCACCTGCGGCATGCTGCCACCATGTTCCACGCCGGCGTCGAGGTCGTCGCCGTGCGCTGCGTTCCCGGTGACCTCCCCGGGCTGCGTCGGGTCGGCGATGTGAGCATCCTCACCATCGGCTATCTCGACGACCTGCGGTCGAGCCTGGCGAAAGCAAGTGCGGCATGAACCGCAGGGACACGTTCTTCCGCGTCGTCGGCACGGCATACATGATCGTGCTGAGCGCCGCTTGCGTCGCCGCATTCTGGCCCGTTTACCGCGATCTCGACTTCCTGGTCATGGGGGTCGGCGCCGTTCTGGCCGGTGCTGCGGTCGCGGTGATCGGCGCGTGGCGGCACTGGTCGTCGCTCGTCACAGTGCTCGTGTCGGCTGCCGTGTTCCTCGTCATCGGTGTGCCGCTTGCGGTGCCGGAGGAAACCCTGTGGCGGGCGGTACCCACCCTGCAGGGCTTCCTCGACTTCGTGACGGCCATCGCGGTCGGCTGGAAGGAGCTCGTCACCATCGGCGTTCCGGTCGGCTCGTACCAGGCGCTGCTGACCCCGGCGTACACCCTCGCCTTCGTCGCGACGGTCGTCGCCGTGACGACGGCACTGCGGTCCCGGAGACCCGACCTCGCGCTCGTCGCACCGCTCGCCGTCTTCGGTCTGGCGATCGTGCTCGGTTCCGACACGTCCGCCACCCCGATTGCGCTCACCCTGTTCATCGTCGTGCTGAGCGTCGGCTGGCTCGTCTGGATGCGCCGTCGTCGTCGCCTCTCACGACTCGTCTCACTGGCGAGCGAGCACGCCGACGGCGTGCGTCGCAGTGAACGTTCCGTCGCGGCGGCGCGGTCGACCGCGATCGCCGTGACGGCTCTCATCGTGGCGCTCGCAGTGGGAGCCGGAATGGCCGTCGGACTGCCCTCGAGCGCCGCGCGAACCGTCGCGCGGTCGGCGACGACTCCACCGTTCGATCCTCGTGACTACCCGAGTCCGCTGTCGGGCTTCCGCTCGTACCTGCAGCCGGGCCTGTCGGATGAAGCCCTCTTCACGCTGCATGGGGTCAGCGACCTCAAGCGCGTGCAGATCGCCACGCTCGACACCTACGACGGCGTCGTCTACGCGGTCGGCACACGGCCAGGCGACTCCGGTGCCTTCGCGCGAATCCCCGACACCGTCTCGCGGCCCATGGTGACGGCGCACAATGCCGCACCGGCGCAGACGGTCGACGTCACGATCGAGGGTCTGCAAGGACCGTGGCTGCCCACCTTCGGAAACTTGGAGCGCATCTCCTTCGGCGGCACCGACCCGTCAGCGCTGGGCGACGGCTTCTACTACAACCCGGAGACGGCGAGCATGGCAGACGTCAGCGGACTGCAGGCGGGAGACACCTACAGCCTGACCGCGTCGCCGCTGCCGTCGATGACGATCGCCCAGCTCGCGACGGCTCGCCCGGGGAAGGCGCAGCTGCCGGCTCTCGACGTGCTTCCCGACCATCTCGTCGACACCGTTCATCGCTATGAGGGTGATGCGACAACACCGGGCGGCCGATTGGCGCTCACCCTCAAGCGGCTCGCGGAGACCGGGTACATCAGCCACGGCCTCGACGGCCAGGTGAAGAGCCTGTCCGGCCACGGTGCCGACCGCATCGACTCACTGCTCACCGAGGTGCCCATGGTGGGCGATCAGGAGCAGTACGCCGTGACGGCGGCGCTGATGGCACGGCAGCTCGGATTCCCGGCCCGCGTCGTGCTCGGATTCCAAGTTCCGCAGAGCGGGGACAACGTCACGGTGAAGGGCAGCGACGTCACGGCCTGGATCCAGGTGCAGACCGCCAAGGACGGCTGGGTCGACGTGGACCCCAACCCGCAGGTGCGGCCGATCCCGGAGAAGCAGCCCGACGAGCCGAAGCAGATCTCGCGTCCGCAGTCGATCGTCGACCCGCCGAAGGACACAACGGATCGCGACCAGAACCCTCCGCCGCAGGCGCATGTCGCCCAGCAGCACGTGAAGCATCTTCCGGCATGGCTGAGCACCCTGCTCACGGTTCTTGCGGTTCTGGGCTGGACGCTGCTGATAGTCGCCCTCGTCGCCTCGCCGTTCCTCGCGGTGATCGCGGCCAAGTGGCGTCGCAGGCGAGCGAGACGCTCGCCCAGGGTTCTGCCGCGCGGACGGATCGCCGGTGCGTGGCTCGAGTTCGCCGACACCGCTCTCGATCACGGGTACACGCCGCCGGGATCTCCTACCCGATCCGAGGTCGCCGAACAGGTGGGCGGCCCGAGACCCGTTCTGCTCGCCGCCGTGGCGGATCGCTCGGCCTTCGGTCTCGCCGAACCCACCGAGGGCGATGCCGACCAGGTGTGGCGGGCCGTCGACGAACTGCGTCGCGACCTCGACGGGCGCACGACGCGGTGGGGCCGCATCCGCGCCCGTGTCTCATTGCGTTCGCTGGGCGGCTACCGTGGTACAGCGGGAACCGACCCGAGACCCGGAGGGAAAGCGCGGTGAAGTGTGCGTCGTGCGGGGCAGCGCTGCCCGAGCGTGCTCTGTTCTGCGGCAACTGCGGGCGTGCCGTGACGGCGGCGACGACTCCGCGTGCACGGATCGTTGACCCGCGGCCCGGCGACACGATGGTGATCCGGCCGACGTCGCGCTGGGTGTTCGCCGACCTCGGCGCAGGCAGGACCGACCAGGGAGCACCCGGAGAGTCGGATGTCGACCAGAAGGTCTCTGACGAACTCGAGGCCTCCGAGCCCGCGGCCACACCAGCCACCGTCCTCGAGGAGTCGGGCGAGCCGACGTCGGCCGCCACGACTCCGCGTGACGACGAGGATGACGCGGTCGACCCCTCTGATTCGACGGATCCCGTCGGCGAGGACGTTGTGCCCACCGACGCATCGCATCCGACTCAGAGGAGCGACACGCGCAAGGCGGACGACCTGCCGGCCCCGCGCCCCGCGGCCAGCGTTCGGGCCAGGTATGCGGCCGGGGCACCGTCCCCCGCCATGCGCTTCTCGCCCTCCGTCTCGACCTCCAGCTCCACGGCGCCGCTGGTCGATGACCCGTTGGCGGGCCTGCCCGCCTCAGATGTACCGACGGCGGAGTCGCCGATCGTGGCGGCAACCGGTGTCGCTCCGATAGCGGCGCAGCACGGCGCGCCGGTGCCGCACGTGCTGTCGTTCTCGACGGGGGAGCGGGTCGTGGTCGTCGGCGCCGGGCTGCTCGGTCGTCGGCCGTATCCGCAGCCGAGCGAGCGGTTCGACCAGCTGGTATCGATCGCGGACAACGAGCGCTCGGTCTCCAAGACGCACCTCGAGTTCGGACTCGAGAGCGGTGAGCTCTGGGTCTGCGATCGCTACTCCGCGAACGGAACCGTGATCATTCCCCCGGCCGGTGCACCGCACCGCTGCGAGCCTGGTCGGCGCTACCGGGTGCCGCGTGGAGGCCGCGTCGAGATCGGCGACCACTGGTTCGACGTGCGCTGAACGTGCGCAGTCGCGGATCGAGGCAGGCTGGGCCACAAGAGCGCTGAGCGCGCGTGGGTCTCGTCATCCCCAACCGGTCGATCGGTCCGGAGTCCACCGACCAGGCTGCGCCCGGCTCGCTCTCGCAGCGGATGGTCGTGAATGGATGCATGCCTTCGCTCGATCCTGCCGTCGGTGAACCGCTCACGCTGCCGCGGCGTCCTGCGCCTCCGCCCCATCCGCCGTTCCCGCTGCTTGCGGTGATCGCCCCGTTGGTCGGTGCAGCAGTGCTCTTCGCTGTCACCCGATCGACGCTCATGCTCGCGTTCGCCGCTCTCAGCCCCGTCATCGCCGTCGCGGGCACCATCGACGGCCGCATCGGTGCGCGACGGCGTCGCCGAGCGGATGCCAGCAGTTACGCGGCTGCGACGGCGCGGTTCCTCGGCGAGGTCGCGTCCGCCCATGACCTCGAGCGTCGTGCCCTGAGCGCACGGCATCCGACGGTGTCCGCCCTGACGACGGATGCCGCACACGGTGCGCGACGCTGGGCGGAGCCCGGCGACCGATTCGCGCAGGTCACGGTCGGCACGGGATCGGTGACCGGCAGCACACCCGTGACGGGCACCGTGGACGACGACACCGACCGCGCTCTCATGGCGAAGGCGCGGACCGTGACGGATGCGCCGATCATCGCGGATCCCGCCGGCGGCATCGGCGTCGTCGCGCCCCTGCCGGTGGCCAGAGCGTTCGCTCGCGGCATCGTGATGCAGCTGGCGTTCGCGCATTCGCCCGGCGTCCTCGCCCTCAGTGCGCCGTCGGGCGAACCGTATGCGTGGCTGACGCGCTATCCGCACCTCTTGCATCCGGGCGGCGAGTCACTGGTGGTCCGGATCGTCGATACAGCCGACGACACCAGTGCCGCGACCGGTGGCGAGCGGATTGCTGCTCCCGATCGAGGCACGCGTCGTGCGGGCGCATCCTCGCCGATGATCGCCACGGTCGCGGTGGCGGAGCGAGTGGATGATCTCCCGGCAGGGTGCCGTCTCGTGCTGGGCGCGGATGCGTCCGGCGCCGTCACCGTGCTCTCGCCGACCGAAGGGATTTCGGTATTCCGCGGCGAGCTGGTGACCGCTCAGGCCGCTGCCGAGTTCGGGCGCACTCTCGCGGCCGCCGCACTGTCGAAGGGCGTGGCGCCGCCGCGGATCCTCCCGACCGTCGTGCGCTGGTCGGAGCTGCACACATCGCACACCGTCGCGCTGGACGCCGGTGAAGTTATCCCGCGCGCGCCCGGCGCTTCAGGCACGGCGCCGGTCGATTCGGTATCCGGCGGGCAGCAGACCGGCTCTGATCGCGGGCTCTCCGCCGTGGTCGGCGTGTCCACGCGCGGACCGCTCCAGCTCGACCTGGTCTCGTCGGGCCCTCACGCCATCGTCACGGGCACCACCGGCAGCGGGAAGAGCAGGCTGCTCGTGACCTGGGTGCTCGGGATGGCGGCGTCTGCGCCGCCGTCGCGAGTGTCATTCCTCCTCGTCGACTTCAAGGGCGGCACGGCATTCCAGCCACTTCGGGCGCTGCCGCACACGGTGGGCGTCGTCACCGACCTCGGCCACGGCGAGGCCAGACGCGCGCTGCGGAGCCTGCGAGCCGAACTCCGCCGTCGCGAATCGGTGCTCGCGGAGCTCGGGGTCGCCGACGTGCGCGACGCCGACGACGGTCTCGCCCGTCTCGTGATCGTCGTCGACGAGGCCGCAGCGATGCTCGCGGCCTTCCCTGAGCTCTCCGAGCTGTTCGCCGACGTGGCCGCGCGTGGCCGAGCCCTCGGCGTGCATCTCGTGCTCGGGACGCAACGAGCGACAGGTGTGCTCAGCGATGCGCTGGTCGCCAATTGCGCGCTACGACTCTCGCTCAGGCTGTCGTCCGAGGCCGACAGCATCGCCCTCCTCGGTACGGATGCCGCGGCCCACCTCCGGCACGCCGCGCCCGGCCGGTTCGTGGTCGCCATGGACGGCGAGGTGATCGTCGCGCAGGCCGCGTCGTCCGAGTCCGCCGACGTGGATGCCGTCGCGCGGTTGCACGGTGCATCCGGGCGTCCGCCGGCACCCTGGTTGCCGGCGCTGCCTCCCAGGATCCCGCTGGAGGCGTTCGGCGTGCCGCCGGAGGGCGGTGTGGTCATCGGCGCACTCGACGATCCGGATCGTCAGCGCCAGGAGGGGACCGTGTACCGTCCGTCGCGTGCGCACCTGCTCGTGCTCGGCGCCCGCGGATCCGGCAAGTCCACAGCACTGCTGGCCGTCGCCGCCCAGTGGACCAACGACATGATCGTCGTCCCGGCCGACACGGAACGCGCCTGGGATGCCGTCGAAGCCGCCGAAGCTCGGGTCCGGCAAGCGACGTCCGCAGCATCCCCGTGCATCGTGCTCGTCGACGACATCGACGCCCTTCTCGCCCGCTTCGACGACGAGCACCGAGATGCGGTCGTCGAGCGTCTGCGGGCTCTGCTGGTGGATGGTCCACGAGTGGGCATCGCCGTCGTGTGCTCCGCATCTGCGCTGCCGAGCGCGCTCCGCGGCGTGGCATCGCGCTTCGGCGAGCGTTTCCTGCTCCGACAGTCGGACCGACAGGAGCATGTGCTCGCGGGTGCTCCAGCAGAGTTTTTCGATCCGGATGCGCCTCCCGGACGCGGCGTGTGGCGTGACAGAGCGGCGCAGGTCGTGCTCGTCGCGTCATCCGCTGAGCGTCTGGTGGACTCGCAGCGGGCGAGTGGTTCCGACCCGGCCCGCACGGGTCAGGGCGACGACGCCGGACCGGGGATCGCCCCGGCCCGCGCTCTCGCTCTGGCTCTCGGCTCCGGCACCATCACGCTCGTGGTCTCAGCGGCGCCGGCAGAGGCCTCGCGTGTCGTGCGCGCGGCGTACGCCGAGGCGGAGATCGTCCACCTCGCGGAGCTCGAATCGCACCGGACTCTCGGAGGGTCGGCGGGTCTGGACGACCTGATCGGACAGACGAAGACCTCGCTGGCGGGAGCCATCGAGGATGGTCTTGTCGAGTCGGACGAGGAGTCGGCAAACTCCGCCAACTCCGCCAACTCCGCCAACCCCGGCACGCTCCGTGTGAGCCAGGGTGGCGTGCCGACCGTGATCGTCGGTGACCCGGATACCTGGCAGGCGCACTGGTCCCTGCTCGGACGCCTGCGCCCGCACGCCTCCGTGGTGTTCGACGGATGCAGCCTCGCCCAGGTCAGGGCCACCTTGCATTCGCGTGTGCTCCCGCCGGTGACGAATGCGGGACACCTGCTGGTGTGCGATCCGAGCGGACGCTTCACCCGAGCGACGTGGCCGGAGCCGAAGGTCGCGCCATGAAACGGCGGTCAGGCCAGGGCGGTGCTCAATGGCGTGGCCTGCATCCCGTTCGCTTCGGCGACACCGGAGTTGGTGATCCTGCCGTCCACGACGTTCAGCCCGAGCGCGAGGGCCGGATCCGAGGCCAGAGCCGCCTTCCAGCCGTTGTTCGCGATGGCCCGGAGGTAGGGGAGCGTCGCGTTGGTCAGGGCGTGGGTGGAGGTGTGCGGCACGGCCCCCGGCATGTTGGCCACGCAGTAGAAGACGGTGTCGTGCACGCGGAAGGTGGGTGCGTCGTGCGTTGTGGGATGCGAGTCCTCGAAGCATCCGCCCTGGTCGACGGCGATGTCGACGAGCACGCTGCCAGGACGCATCCGCGCCACCATGTCGTTGCGCACCAGCTTGGGCGCCTTGGCACCGGGCACGAGCACGGAACCGATCACGAGGTCGGCATCGATCACCGCGCGTTCCACCTCGAAAGCGGTGGATGCCACGGTCTTGATCCGACCCGCATACAGAGCGTCGAGCTCGCGCAGGCGACCGACATTCGTGTCCAGCACCGTCACGTCCGCGCCGAGGCCCACCGCGACGGATGCCGCGTTCGTCCCGGCCACACCGCCGCCCAGCACGACGACCTTCGCCGGATAGGTACCGGGCACGCCTGGCACGAGCAACCCGGATCCTCCCTGCGGCTTCAGCAGGGCGTTCGCTCCCACGATCGGCGCCAGGCGTCCGGCCACCTCGCTCATCGGTGCGAGCAGCGGCAGAGTCCGATCGGCGCGCTGCACCGTCTCATAGGCGATGGCCGTCACTCCGGCGTCCACGAGGGCTCGGGTCAACTCCGGCTCGGCCGCCAGGTGCAGGTACGCGAAGAGCACGAGTCCGTCGCGGAAGCGCGCATATTCGGACTCGATCGGCTCCTTGACCTTGAGCAGCAGGTCTGCGCTTGCCCAGGTGGACTCGGCGTCCGGTTCGATCAGCGCGCCCGCCTCGAGATATGCCGAGTCAGGAATGGACGAGCCATCGCCCGCTCCGCGCTCCACATGCACCTCATGTCCGTGCGAGACCAGATCGTGCACTCCGGCCGGCGTGATCGCTACCCGGTACTCGTTGTTCTTGATCTCGCGAGGAATGGAGATTCTCATCGTTTTCCGTTCTCTTGCCTCTCGGACCGACAGGTCCGATCGCGGTCTCCCTTGACCGCGAAGCTGTGTCCTCGACCGGAGGGGTATCGGCTCAGACCACTGGCCGCATCCGGCCCACGGGAGCTCCTCCGCCCGGGATCGTGGTGTCCATGCGCTCGAGCGCATCGGCCGCGGAGGCCTTGTCGAGCGCGCCCGCCGCCGCCAGCAAGGCGACCGCGCTGACGCGAGCCGCAGGAACGCTGCCGTCCAGCACCTTCACCGCAACCGTCGCGCCATCGGCCGTGGACATCGTCATCACACCGTCGGCCCCAGCCTTCGCATACCCGCCGAGGGTCTCCATCAGCACGGTGTCCGGTCGCCCGTGACCGGAGATCGCCCACGGATGCTCCCTGGCGCTCCGGTGCACATGCGCCGCGTTCCTGTAGAGGGCGAACGGCGACTGCTCGGAGGCGCTCGCCATGCGATGGATTCCGCGTGCCAGCCCGGTCAGCGAGATGGCGAACACAGGAGCCCCGCATCCGTCAACTGCGGTGTGTGCGATCTTCTCGCCGGTGAGGCGCTCGACGACATCCTTGACGTGTTGTTGCAGGGGGTGTCGCGGATCCGTGTAGTCCGCCGTCGTCCAGCCGTTGGCGGCGCATGCGGCGAGCATCGCAGCGTGCTTGCCTGAGCACTCCATGAAGACAGGGGATGCGGATCCGCCCGAGCGGAGCATCTGCTCGCGCGCCTCCCGGTCGGCAGGCAGCGCTGCTGGACACCGCAGCGCGCTGGCATCCATCCCGATGCCGCCCAGGATGCCGCGCACCAGCGCGACGTGCTCCGCCGTTCCCGCGTGGCTGGCGGTGGCAATGGCGGTCTGTTCCGGATCGAGTGCAGCGCCGGCGCCGATCGACGCGACGGCCTGGAACGGTTTCATGGTCGACCGGGGGAGTACGAGCGAATCCGGATCGCCGACGGCGAGCACGCGTTCGCCGTCCTGGCCGAGGACCACGGCGGATCCGACGTGCCGGTTCTCGACGAACCCCGAACGCTCCGCAACGGCGAGTTCCACCGCATTCGCTGCTTCGAAGGTGCCGATGGGGGGCCGCGGAACACGCACCGAATCGCTCATGGTGCTTTCGAGTCTAACCAGGCGGCATGCAGCGGGAGCGGGCGTGGCACGCACGAATCACGCGTGACACGCCCTCCGCTCGCAACGCCGCGCGCGCCGTCGACGATCGCCGCGGACTCCGTCTGCGATGCCCGCTGCCCGCGGGCGACACGCGCTCGCCATAACGATGCGGGCGACGCGTGCTCGCCGACGATGCGGGCGCCGTGAGGCGACGGGAGCCATCGTCTGCGGCGTCGTCGCAGATCCGGCAGAGTAGTCGTCATCGGGTGCTCTGCAGCAGTTGGCCGCGGAGTCATGGCATCGGCCGCATCCGGTCGAGACGAGGACGGACGAGCGCATGAACGTCGACCACCACTACGCGCTGACCATCGAATGGACGGGCAACAGGGGAACCGGCACGAGCGGATACCGCGACTACGGTCGCGACCACGTGATCAGCGCCGAGGGCAACCCGTCGATCGAGGGGTCGAGCGATCGGGCGTTCTTCGGGGATCCCGAACGCTGGAACCCCGAGGAGATGCTGGTCGCCGCGCTGAGCCAGTGCCACATGCTGAGCTACCTGCACGTGGCCCAGCGCAACGGTGTCGTGGTCACCGCCTACGTCGACACCCCGACGGGAACCATGACGGCCACGTCCGATGGGGGAGGCCACTTCACCGTCGTGACTCTCCGGCCCGAGGTGACGATCGCCGATCCGTCGCAACTCGAACTCGCCGAGGGCCTCCATGCCGAGGCGTCGCGGCTGTGCTTCATCGCGTCTTCCGTGAACTTCCCCGTCGAGCACGAGCCGGTCACGCGGAGCGCCTGAGTAGACGCGATCCAGCGTCGGGATCCAGCCCCGGCGAAGCCGGCACGGCGGATGCCTTCCGCGAACGCCTCATGCATGCCGCGCGCACCACGCCCGCCAGTGCCTGACATCGACGCCATCGCCTCCGCATGGCGGAGGTGTCGAAGGCACGCGGCGACAGCGGATCATGACGGCGCCTGGAGCTCGCCGTCGCTCAATCGATGTGTCGCCTCAGTCGACAGGCGCTCGGTCGGCGCTCCGCCTCAGGCGACGGGCGCTCGGTCGGCGCTCCGCCTCAGGCGGCGGGCTCGTCCGACGGCGCTTCGTTGTACGTGCCGGCCGCGACCTGACCGCTGAGCTTCTGGATCGCCGCCATCACTGCGTCTGTTGCCTCACGGCGTGCCTTGCCACTCGTCGCCGGACCGAACGTGGAGAGGTCGATGGGCTCTCCGAACGCGACGGTCACGCGAGCGAAGACGGGCATCCGCGTGCCGACGGGCTGGAGACGCTCCGTGCCGATGAGGCCGACAGGCACGACGGGGGCGCCGGTCGTGAGCGCGAGCCATGCAACGCCGGTGCGGCCCCGGTAGATGCGCCCGTCGCGCGATCGCGTGCCCTCGGGGTAGAGGGCGAACGCGCTGCCGGCGTCCAGGATGCTCTTGCTGATCTCCAGCGCTGTCTGGGAGTCCCGCCCGGCGCCGCGCTTGACGCCGACGGCGCCGATCGCCTCGAAGAAGGTGCGCTTGATCCAGCCCACGAGTCCCGTTCCCTCGAAGTAGTGGGACTTGGCGAGGAACTGGATGCGACGCGGCGCGACCACCGGGATCACGACGCTGTCGATGAACGACAGGTGGTTGCTGGCGAGGATGACGGCGCCCTGCTTCGGCACGTTGCGACGGCCGATCACGCGGGGTCGGTAGAGCACGCGGGCGACGGGCGCGACGACGAAGCGGCCGAAACTGTACAGGAAGCCGGGACGCGGGCTGGGCGCGTCATCCCGACGCGTCTCGTGGCCGTCGACAGGGGAGGCGGATGCGGCAGAAGCACCGGATTCCGGTCGTCCGGCCGTGGTCATGTCCGTTCGACCGGCTGTCGTGGCCATGGGCGGAAGGACTGCGGATGACGCGATGGGGCGCTCCGGCCGCGACAGTGTGGTCATGAGGCGACCCTACGTAGCGTCATATTCCGGCGACGGCATGCCCGATGCCGTATCAGAGCCCCGTGAGGGGATCGACGGTGCAGCGTGTTCCGCCCGTGAGGTTGAGGCATCCGTCGTACTGGGGCGGGAACGGTTCCACCAGCGGGGACCCGAACCACTCCTTGTACAGGCGCCAGAAGTTGAGGTTGCCGAACGTGGAGCAGTCGGTCGCGACATCCGGATGCGCCAGCGTCTGCGGCGACGGCTGGTACGGCGTGTAGTTGTAGAGGTTCGCCGTGGCCTGCGTGCGGATGTCCACCACGCTCGACCCGCACGCCGCGTTCGGGTGGTACTGGATGGCCACCTTCCCGACGTGGTAGCGCCACGAGGCGCCGCCCACGGTGTACTCGCGGAACTGCCACGCCGCGTTGTAGAGCTGGTTGAAGAATCCGAAGTAGCGCGTGTCGCAGGCCGCCGTGTCCGGGCATCCGTATCCGGTGGCCCTCTGGTATCCGTACGCGCTCGGATGCGTCAGCAGGGACTGCTCCTTCTGCAGCAGAACGAGCAGCACCTTCGGACTGATGCGGCAGGCCTGGGCGATCCGAACGATGATCGAGCTGGCACGTTCCGCCTTCTGACCCGTGATCGCCGCGCAGTGCGCGTACTGCGCCGGCTCGTCCGGGGTGTCTTGACGATAGTCGGCGAGGCACGGGGATCCGTCGTCCGAAGAGCATTGCTGCTTCTCCAGGAAGCGCTGCACCTGCACGGCCGTCATGGTGTCAGGGTCGTAGAACGCGGCGTCGCTGATGATCAGGCCGGCGTGGAAGTGCGCATCCGACGGTGCTCGTTCCGGTTGCGGGTGTGGAGCGAAGGCCACCACGAAGGCGAACACGATGACGGACAGCGCGGCAGTCGCCATGATCACGAGGTCGGCGGTCGAGGCACGGACCGCCCAGGCGCCGATACGTGCTGTCTCGCGGTCGCGTTCGGGCATGCCATCGACCTTAGGGCGTATGGCGGGGGCGATGCTGGGCCGGCGGGCCGCTCACCGGCCCAGCATCGATGGACCGTGCTCAGCGGATGCCGGTGCCCGACAAGGCCTCCTGCGAGGAGATCACGGCGTCTGCGAATCCGTAGTCCACCGCCTCGTTCGCGTTGTACCAGGCATCGCGGTCGCCGTCGCGCAGGATCTCCTCGATCGCGTGGCCCGTCTGCTCTGCGGTGAGGCGCGCCATCTCGTTCTTGAACTTCACGATCTGCTCCGCCTGTCGGCTGATGTCGGAGGCGGTGCCGCCGAATCCGCCGTGCGGCTGGTGCATCACGACCCTGGTGTTGGGCAGCACGAAGCGCTTGCCTGGGGTGCCGGAGCTCAGCAGGAACTGACCCATCGACGCCGCGAATCCGATGCCGACCGTCACGATGTCCGGGCTGACGAACTGCATCGCGTCGTAGATGGCGAAGCCGGCCGTGACCGATCCCCCTGGCGAGTTGATGTAGAGCTGGATGTCGCGGTGCGGGTCCGTCGCCGCCAGGAGCAGCAGCTTGGCGCAGAGCTCGTTGGCGATGCCGTCGTCCACCTCCACACCGAGGAAGAGGATGCGGTCGTCCAGCAGCCGGTCGAAAACGGGCTGCTGCGGTGGGCTGATGGTGCGGGACTCCGTCATGGTGTCGTCTCCTGTCGTCGTGTGCCCATGCTGGGGCGACGGTCCGATCCGAGGCGGTCGTTTCTGCCGACGGCGACTTCGCGCAGAGCAGAACGCATCCTCACGACCCGACGGCCGGCGGCGCGTAGCCTGAGGGAACCGACGGAGGGAGCGGTGATGCTGTTGAGGCACGCGGTCGGATCGGCGATCCGACGACTGAGGCAGGCACGCGGACTGACTCTGCGGGAGGTGTCGCAGGCATCCGCCATCTCCCTTCCCTACCTCTCGGAGATCGAGCGAGGCCGCAAGGAACCCTCGAGCGAGATCATCCAGACGGTGTGCGTCGTGCTCGGCGTGACGCTGCGCGAGCTGATGCGCGAAACGGATGTCGAACTCGTCGTCGCGGAACGTGCGGCAGCACGAGGCATGGCCCCGATCCTCGACCTCACGGCCAGGCGTCGTGACCAGGAAGCCGCGGCATCGACGCGGTCGCAGCACCTGCTGCCGAGCGCGAGCGAGCCGGGCGCGCCACGCAGAAGCCAGGCGCGGATGCCCGCACCGGCACCTGCCCGCCGATCGCCCGTCGGCGAGGTGCGAGCGTTCGTCTCCGCAGCCGGGGAGCCGCTGCTGCTCGCCGCCTGAGCGAAGACCCTCGGGGACCGCTCGATTCGCCGACGTTCACCGAGGACGTCGGAAAGGCCGACTCAGACGGACTGCGCCGCCAGGGCCACCTCGATCACGCTCGCGGCGTCATCGATGAGCTCCTCGCTGATCACGACGGACGGCAGGAGCCGGAGCACGCTGTCCCAGCTGCCGGAGTCGAGTGCGATCACACCATTGCTCGTCGCGTGACGCAACACGGCCGTGAGCGCTTCGGGGTTCGGCTTGCGCGTGCCGGGCACGACGAGCTCGATGCCCCACATGGCGCCCTTGCCGCGCACCTCGCCGACGACGCCGAAACGCTCGGCCCAGTCGCCGATCCGTGCGCGCAGCACGCGCTCGACGCGCTGTGCTTCTGCGATCAGGTTCTCGCTCTCGATGGCCTCGAACGTCGCCAGTGCAGCGGCCGTCGAGACGGGGTTGCCGCCGAAGGTTCCGCCGATGCCGCCGGGCTGCACGGCGTCCATGATCTCGGCGCGACCGGTGACGGCCGCGAGCGGGAACCCTCCTGCGATGCCCTTCGCACTCGTCACGAGGTCGGGGACGGCGCCGAAGTGCTCGATGGAATACCACGTTCCGGTGCGGCCGATTCCGGCCTGGATCTCGTCGGCGACGAAGACGATGCCGTTGTCGCGGCAGTACTCGGCGATGCGTGCGAAGTATCCGTCGGCCGGAATGACGATGCCGCCGTCGCCCTGGATCGGCTCGGCGAAGAACGCGGCGATCTCGCTCGCGCCGATGTGCGTCTCGATGTAGTCGATGGTCCGGTCGGCGGCCTCGTCGCCGCTGAGGCCGTCCTTGAACGGATAGCTCCCCGGCACGCTGTACAGCTCTCCGGGGAACGGACCCATGCCTGCGCGTTCCGGCCACGGGCGGTAGGTCATCGCCATCGTGAGGTTGGTGCGGCCGTGGAATGCGTGCTCGAGCGAGACGATCGCCCGGCGACCGGTGTACTTGCGTGCGATCTTCACGGCGTTCTCGACGGCCTCTGCACCGGAGTTCACCAGGATGGAGTGCTTCTCGAAGTCGCCAGGCGTGATCTCGGCGAGCTTCTCGGCCACCCGCACGTAGTTCTCGTACGGCGTCACGGTGAAGAGGGTGTGCGTGAGCTTGTTGGCCTGCTCGAAGGCTGCGGCCGCCACGGCGGGATGCGCGTGACCGATCGTCGTGACCCCGATGCCGCATCCCAGGTCGATGAGCCGGTTGCCGTCGACATCCACGAGGATCGCGCCGGAGGCGTGGTCCATGTAGATGTTCGCCAGTGTGCCTGCGCCGCGCGAAACGGATGCTTCACGCCGCTTCTGCAACTCGACGGAGCGCGGTCCGGGGAGGGGGGTCAGGACGGCACGAGACTGCGGCACGGAGAATTCGCGGGGCATCCCACCATCGTACGGTGGGCGGCCGGATGTCGATTCCAGGGCGCGTGCCTGCCCGTTCCCAGCGGGAGCCTAGGCGCATGGTGCACACTGAGGTGGCCCCCACTCCACATTCAGAAAGCGATGCCGTGCGCCTGAAGATCCCAGCAGTCCTCGCCGTATCCGCCGC
Source organism: Planctomonas sp. JC2975 (assembly GCF_012985205.1). Classification (NCBI taxonomy): domain Bacteria; kingdom Bacillati; phylum Actinomycetota; class Actinomycetes; order Micrococcales; family Microbacteriaceae; genus Planctomonas; species Planctomonas sp. JC2975. Next base: position 404,031 of record NZ_JABEKS010000002.1, read on the forward strand.
TGCCGCCCTGCTGCTCGCCGGATGCGCCGGTTCAGGCACTGGCGCCAGCACGGCGACCCCTTCCGCCTCCGCGAAGTCCGCGTCGACGGCGTGCAACCCGCCGAAGTCGGGCAGCGTTTCCGATGCTGTCAAGGTGACCGGTGACGTCGGCAAGGACAACACCGCAGCGGAGCCGACGGTGACGTTCACGAAGCCGCTGAAGGCGACGGACACCCAGCGCAGCTACGTCAGCAAGGGTGACGGCGCACAGGCGAAGACGGGTGCGACGGTCGACATCTCGATGGTCGTCTACAACGGTACGAGCGGTGCGAAGCTCACGAGCAACGGATACGCGGGCACGGCGACCATTCCGGTCACCGTCGGCGGCGGCTCCCTGATCCCCGGCCTGACGCAGGCGGTGGAGTGCGCACCGGTCGGGTCCCGCTTGGTCACGACGGCGACGGCCAAGGACGCCTGGGGCGGCGACCCGTCGTCGAACGTCAGCAGCCTGAAGGCAACGGACACCGTCGTCTTCGTGGTGGACATCCTCTCGTCGGTGCCGTCGAAGGCCGACGGCACCCCGCAGGCCGCTCAGGACGGATTCCCCACCGTGAAGCTGGCCGCAAGCGGCCAGCCGACGGTCACCATCCCGAAGAGCCTCAAGGCTCCCACCGAGACCAAGATCGAGGAGCTCAAGCAAGGCGACGGTGCCACTGTCGCGGATGGCGACTCGGTCACCGTCCAGTACCAGGGCGTCAACTGGCGCACCGGCAAGGTCTTCGACCAGAGCTGGGGTCGCGGTCTCTCCACGATGCAGACCTCGCAGGTGATCCCCGGGTTCACGAAGGCACTCGTCGGGCAGAAGGTCGGTTCGCAGGTGCTCGTCGTCATCCCACCGGCCGACGGCTACGGCACGACGGGAAACTCGCAGGCCGGCATCAAGGGCACGGACACGCTCGTCTTCGTCATCGACATCCTGGAGACCCAGCACTGACCCCAGCGGTCGTTCTGATCCCGTCGCACAGAAGCGCCCCTCTCGCACGCGAGATGGGGCGCTTCGTGCTCCTCGAGCAGGTGGATCCGGCACCGATACGATGAGCGGATGCGACGGGTACTGATTCTCGGGTCCACAGGCTCCATCGGAACCCAGGCGCTCGACGTCATCCGTGCGAACCCCGACCGTTTCGAGGTGGTCGGACTCGCGGCGGGGCGCAACCGCGACGCGATGGACGCGCAGGCCGCGGAGTTCGGCGTCTCGCACACCGCACTCGGCGTGGACGAAGCGGTGCAGCTCGTGCGCGACGTCGACGCCGACGTGGTGCTCAACGGCATCACCGGATCCGTCGGGCTCGGCCCGACCCTCGCCGCGCTCGACAAGGGCGTCACGCTCGCCCTGGCGAACAAGGAGTCCCTCGTGGTCGGGGGAGAGCTCGTCGCCTCGAGGGCTCGTCCGGGACAGATCGTGCCCGTCGACTCCGAGCATTCCGCCATCGCACAATCGCTTCGCGCTGGTGCGCCGAGCGAGGTGCGCAGACTCGTGGTGACGGCGTCCGGCGGTCCGTTCCGTGGCTGGCAACGGGAACGGCTGCGTGACGTCACGCCGCAGGAGGCGCTCAGGCACCCCAACTTCGCGATGGGGAACGTCATCACCACCAATTCGGCGACCCTCGTCAACAAGGGCCTTGAAGTCATCGAGGCGCGCCTGCTCTTCGACGTTCCCTATGAGCGCATCGAGGTGGTCGTTCACCCGCAGCAGTACATCCACTCCATGGTGGAGTTCGTCGATGGCGCTGTCGTGGCGCAGCTCGGTTTGCCGACGATGCTGGTGCCCATCTCGCACGCACTCGGATGGCCGCAGCGTGTTCCGGACGCGGAAACGCCGATCGACTGGACGATGGCGAGCGACTGGCGATTCGAGCCGCTCGACGGCGAAGCGTTCCCTTCCGTCGGGCTCGCGAAGCGAGTGGGCGTTGCCGCAGGCACCTACCCCGCGGTGTTCAACGCCGCCAACGAGCAGGCCGTCGCAGCGTTCCACGACGGACGCCTCGGATTCCTCGGCATCGTGGATACGATCGAGCGGGTCGTCGACGAGCACGAGGCGCCGGCGAGCCTGGACCTGACGGTGCTCGCCGAAGCTGAGCGCTGGGCGAGGGAGCGGGCGGACGCGATCATCGCTTCAGTCTGAGACCCGCTTCACGCCGTCACAACCGGGCGCGGTACCACTCCGCCGTCACCGTGAGCGACTCGTGCCATGGCGTCTCCTCCACGCCCAGACGCTCGCTGGTCTCGGTGGCGTCGATCACGTACGGCACGGCGAACTGATAGCTGGAGGCGTGGATCTCACGCATCATCGGGCTCACGAGCCCGGCGGTGCGCAGAACCCAGCGCGGAATCTCGGCGGCCTCGCCCGTCGTCCCGTACAGGGCGTTCAACTGCGCAGCGATCTCGGCCCTGGGATGCGGGGCGCCGCTCGGCACGTGCCACACTCGGCCCCAGTCCCCTGTCCAGTCGGCAGCAGCGGCCAACGTGGAGGCGATGTCCGGGATGTAGCTCCAGCTGTGGTCGATGTCGACGCCGCCGACGCCGCGCACGGTCTTGGACTTCAGGATCCCGGAGAAGAAGGCACTGCCGAGGTGCGCCGTGCCACCCGATCCCGGCCCGAAGTAGTCGCTGGCTCGAACCTCGACACCACGGATTCGGCCCTGCAGCGTCGCCTCGCGCACGTCGTGCCATCCGGCCTTGCGCACCAGGCCTTTCGTCTCGTTCGTGAGCTCGGGAGTGTCCTCGGTCATCGGTCCTGTCGGCGAACCGTACGGATAGAGGTTGCCCATGACGACGAGGGATGCTCCCGATCGTTCGGCTGCGGAGATAGCGGCGCGGAACACCGGAGGCCAATCTCGCGGCCACGACGTGTAGGGCGGATTGGTGACCACGAAGATGGTCTCGGCGCCCTCGGCGGCGCGCGTGATGGCATCCGCATCGGAGGCGTCGAGTCGGATGGGCCGAGCGCCGGCGACCTCGGTCCCGCTGCGAGTGGCGACACGCACCGAGTCGCCTCGCTCGGTGAGCTGTGCGGCGAGCTGTGCGCCGATGAGGCCCGCGCCGATGACCAGTCGAGTCGTCATGTGTCTCGTGCTTCCGTTTCGACGGCTGTCGTGGGGGACGACAGCGACGCGATGGCTCCGTTTCTGGAACCACCGCGATCCGCGAGCGGTGTTCAGGAGCAATGCTCCCGGGTCCGCGTCGACGGGAACGCGAACCCGCATGATTTGTGAGCACCGCTCACCGCAAAAATCTAGGGGATCGGTCACGAGAGTTCAAGAGCACCGATCGCTAACTCCTGGCGAACGATGGCAGGATGGCAGGGTGACAGACCGGTCCGTCCATCGCGGGCGGAAGCCCGTGATCTCGCGCGAGCAGGTGCTCGAGGCGGCAGCGGCCACTCTCGAGAACGGCGGAGCGGAGACCATCTCGTTGCGCGCCATCGCCCGCGAGCTCGGCGTGGTCAGCTCGGCGATCTACCGGCACTACCCGAGTCGTGATGCGCTGCTCACCGATCTGATCGTGCAGGCTCACACCGAGCTCGGCGAATGGGTCTCGGGTGCCGAGCACTCCGTCGACAGGGCGCAGCTCGGAGATCGTTTCGGCGTGGTCGTCCGCAGCGCGCGTGAGTGGGCAAAGCGGAACCCGCACAGATATGCGCTCATCTACGGCACGCCGGTGCCCGGATACAGCGTGCCGGCGAGTACGCTCCAACCCGCGTCCATCATCGCCATGCTCTTCGCCAGGCTGCTCCTCGACGCCGCTGCCGCCGGATGTCGCCCACCTCCGGATGCGGCACGCGATGCACTGGCACCCTCGTTCTCGCGCCTTGGAGAACAGCTGGAGCTTCCGCCTGCGCTGCATCCGTCCCTGGTCGCGGGCGTTCAGGTGTGGTCGCAGCTCTTCGGCCACATCTCGTTCGAGATCTTCGGGCACTACGTCGGCGTCGTCGACGATGTCGACGCCTACACGGAAGCGCTGATCGTGCTCATGGCGGCACGTCTCGGTCTGCCGGAAACCGGTGTGCCGCCAGCGGTCCCGCCTGCGGCCGGATCGTCATCCGGCCACTGACGAGACCTGCCGGGTCACTGCGTGGCGGTCGGAGTGGGCGTGGGAGTCGACGTCGAGGTGGACGACGACCCGACGGCGGACTCCACGAAGGAGGCGAACGTGGACGCGTCGGTGAGCGATCCCTTGTACTGCTGACCGTTCACGATCACCGTCGGCGTTCCGCCGAACGTCGTGACGTTCGAGTTCGGCAGCTTCTTCGTCGTCGCTCGAGAGGTCGCGGCATTGAGCCAACTCGTGAACTTCGTGTCGTTCACGCACTTGGTGACGTTGTCGGAACTCACCCCGGCGCTCTTCAGGATCGACAGGATCTTGGAATTCGGCAGACCACCGGTGTTCTCCTGGGGCTGCTTGGCGTACAACGCCGTGTTCACGGTGATGAACTTGTCGGGGAAGTACTCGGCGACGCACGCCATCGCATTGCCTGCGCGCAGCGAGTATCCGCCGTTCCCCTGGCTCGTGAGGTAGTTCAGCGGATGCAACTCGAGGGTGGCGATGCCCGAGTCGAGCCATTGCGTGATCTGCGACATGTTCGTCTGCTCGAACTGCTGGCAGTACGGGCACTGCAGGTCTTCGTAGATGGTGATGTACGCCTTGGACGACGTATCGGACTGGGTGGTCGGCGTCGGGGACTCACCGGCCTGCAGAGCTGGGGTGCGCACGGCCTTCGTGCTCGAGGTCATGACGATGCCGTCGCTGATCATGTTCTTCGGGCCGGCGGATGTCTGTCCCTGCGGAATCGAATTCACGATCACCAGCGCTATAACGGCCAGCACGGCGATGATCACCACGCCGACGGAGCCCTGGATCCACCACTTGCGGCGCCTGGCCTTCTTCGCGGCCTCCTCGCGCATGAGGCGGGCGTGCTCCCGCGCAGTCTCCCGGCGGTCCTTCTTGCTCGGACCGTTCGCACCGCGGCCAGTAGCCATTGACGTCCTCTTCGTTCAGGGGAGTAGTGGAAGCGAGTGGGCCGGTGGTGAGCACCGGCAACAGATCCTCACCCTAACGTGACCGGGCTATGGGTTTCGTGAGCGATGGCTGCGGATGCCCCCTCTCGGATGCTGCTTCGGGGGAGCATCCAGGCGCACGCGGCTAGCATTTCTGCATGTCCTCCGTGCTGCCCTTCATCGTCGGCGTGCTGATCTTCGTGGTCGGCCTCGCCGTCTCGATCGCGCTGCACGAGCTCGGCCACCTGACGGCCGCGAAGGCGTTCGGCGTCAAGGTGACGCAGTACATGATCGGCTTCGGGAAGACCCTGTTCTCGTTCCGCAGGGGAGAGACCGAGTACGGCGTGAAGGCACTGCCGTTCGGGGGATACATCGCGATGATCGGGATGTTCCCACCGAGGCATCCCGGAGAGGCGCCGCGGGATGCCTCCACGGGCTTCTACAACTCGCTCGTCGTGACCGACGGCGCGATCGGCGCGCCGCGCGAGGAGCGCGAGCAGCAGCGTCGGAGCGTGCTCGGCACCATGGCCGACGAGGCGCGGCAGGCCAGCGCCGAGACCATTCCTGAGGGCGAGGAGCATCGCGCCTTCTATCTGTTGCATCCGCTCAAGCGCATCATCGTGATGTTCGCCGGCCCGTTCATGAACCTCGTGATCGCGTTCGTGCTCATCGCGATCATGCTGTGCGGAATCGGTGTGCAGGGTGCGAGCACCACGGTTCAGTCGGTGTCGGAGTGCCTCAAGCCGGCGACGTCGACGTCGACCACGTGTTCGACCTCCGATCCGGCATCTCCGGCTGCTGCGGCGGGCTTCAAGTCCGGTGATCGCGTCGTGGAGTACGACGGCACGGCCATCACCGACTGGACGCAGCTCTCCACGAAGATCCAGGGCTCCGCCGGCCGAACCGTTCCGGTGGTCGTGGTTCGCGACGGCCGGCGCGTCACTCTGCAGGTGACGCCGAAGCAGACGCAGGCCGAGGTGTCGGACGCATCCGGCGCGACGGTCGTGAAGAACGTCGGCATGATCGGGATCGCGCCGACGACCGAACTGCAGCCGCAGTCCTTCGGCACCGCCGTCGCCACCACGGGACAGCAGCTCGGTCAGGTCGCCGGCGTCGTCATCAACCTCCCGCAGCGCATGGTCGGTGTCTGGAATGCCGCGTTCGGACCGGACGAGCGCTCCGCCTCCAGTCCGGTCGGCATCATCGGCGTCGGCCGGATGGCGGGCGAGATCGCCGACAGTTCCTCGTACGCGTTCGTGTCGAAGATCCAGCTCATGCTGAGCCTGCTCGCCTCGCTCAACCTGGCGCTGTTCGTCTTCAACATGATTCCGTTGCTTCCCCTGGATGGCGGCCACATCGCCGGCGCCATCTGGGAGTGGATCAAGCGCGGCTGGTTCGCGGCGACCCGTAGGGGATCCTCACCCAAGCCGGTCGACATGGCACGCCTCATGCCGCTCACGTACGCGGTCATCATTGTGCTCGGCGCGATGAGTCTTCTCCTCGCCTACGCGGACATCGTCAAGCCGATCAGTCTGCCCGGCTGATCCCTCCAGCACCCGAGAGCGCTGTTGCACGTCCGTGACCGCTCGTCGGCCCTTGTGACCGAGCAGCGAGGGGACCTTTCTGGTCACCCTCAGCGGCAGATCCACTGACCCCGACCTGCTCGTCCGCGCAGCCGAGCGGAATCCGGGCGGCGCGCCCGACACGATCCCTTGCCTGACCGCGGCCGCGATGCGACGCTGGGCGTGGCGCATCGAGGCGCCGCCGGCGACGTGGAGGGGGTCCAGCGTGCGGACGATTCTCACCGGGATCACGGTGTCCGATCCTGCGGCATCCGTCGCCTTCTACGGTGCGCTCGGCTACGAAGTCGTCGGCTCCGTGGCCGAGGCGGAGATCGGGGCGCTCACCATGCTGAAGCTGCCGGACGAGGAGTTCGTCTCCATCGAGCTCGTTGCGGACGGCACGGTCGCCGGTGGTCCCGCGGCGGGCCTGAACCACATCGCGATCCAGGTCGACGATCTGGAAGACCTGCTCGGACGCCTCCGTGACGCGGGCGTCTCCGTCGGCGAGGTGGGCATGCCGGGCGGGGCGACCGGGCCGCGCACGTGCATGCTGTCCGATCCCGACGGCTATGCCATCGAACTGACGCAATGGCAGCCCGGCCATCCGACGGGGTTGACCGTCGACGACTTCCGAGCGGACTGAGTGTCCCGAACCCAGCCGGAGAATCCACAAGGACGGAGCGACCATGCCGAAGCATTCGGACCCCGCGCTCGCGGGGCGCCGCGCAGTCATCACGGGAGGAGCGAGCGGTATCGGGCGAGCATGCGCGATGGCGTTCGCGGATGCCGGAGCCCTCGTCACCGTCGCCGACCTCGACGGTGAAGCAGCCCAGCGCGTCGCCGAGGAAATCGGCGGCCACGCTTGGCAGGTCGACCTCACCGACCTGGAAGCGCTCGCCGACGTGCAGCTCGACGTCGACATCCTGATCAACAACGCGGGGATCCAGCACGTTCGACCCATCGAGGAGTTCGAGCCCGAGCAGTTCCAGCGGATCATCCGCCTCATGCTCGAGGCGCCGTTCCTGCTGATCCGCGCCGTGCTGCCAGGCATGTACGAGCGCGGCTGGGGTCGCATCATCAACCTGTCCAGCGTGCACGGCCTGCGGGCATCCGCCTACAAGTCGGCCTACGTGGCCGCCAAGCACGGCCTGGAGGGCCTGTCGAAGACGACGGCGCTGGAAGGCGGCCCGCACGGCGTGACGAGCAACTGCATCAATCCGGCGTACGTCAACACGCCTCTGGTGCAGAAGCAGATTGCCGACCAGGCGAAGGTGCACGGCATCGCCGAGGCGGATGTCGTCGAGCAGGTCATGCTGACCGAGAGCGCGATCAAGCGGCTCGTCGAGCCGGGGGAGGTCGCATCCCTCGCCCTCTGGCTCGCCGGTGATGAGGCCGGAATGGTGACCGGGGCGAGCTACACGATGGACGGCGGATGGAGCGCGCGATGACGGCATCCGACTCGGCGGGCGCCTCGCGCGCACACTACCGGCCGTTCCGCGTACCCGTCAGAGGCGGCGAGCTCGCCGGGGCCCAGTGGAACCCCGACGCCGCCGGCATGCCTGTGCTCGCCATCCATGGCATCACGGCGACGCACCGTGAGTGGCCGCTGCTCGCCGACCGGCTGGCCCGGCGGCGCATCATCGCGCCCGACCTGCGCGGCAGAGGCCGCAGCAACGCTCTGCCTGCGCCGTGGGGTATGCGAGACCACGCTGACGACATGGCCGCTCTCCTGGATGCCTTCGGGGTCGACCGCGCCCTTGTCGTCGGCCACTCGATGGGAGGCTTCGTCGCCGTGCGCACGGCCGACCAGCATCCGGACAGGGTGGCCGGTCTCGTTCTCGTGGACGGCGGCCTTCCGCTGCCCTTCCGGGTTCCCGACGACGTCGCTCCTGAGGATGCCGCCGCCTACCTGCTCGGCCCGGCAGGGGAGCGGCTGACGCGGGTGTACCCGTCGCGGGATGCCTACGCGGACTTCTGGCGCGCGCATCCGGCCTTCGCAGAGAACTGGAACGACGAGGTCGCCGCCTACATCGACTACGACCTCGACGAGACCGACGGCGGATTCCGATCGTCGGCGCAGCTGGCAGCCGTCGCCACGAACATCGTGCAGCAGGACGGCAGCGACGGATACCGGGAGGCCCTGACGCGACTGCGCGTTCCGGTGAGCTTCCTGCGTGCGCCCCGCGGCCTTCTGAACGAGACGCCGGGGCTGTATCCGGATGCCGTCATAGCCGCGGCAGCGGGGCTCGTCCCCGGCATGGTGCTCACCGACGTCGACGACGTCAACCATTACTCGATCGTGCTCACCGACCACGGCATCGACCAGGTCGCACCCGTCGTGGAGCGCGCAGCACGCAAGGCGGAACCCAGCAGCGAGGAGGCTGAATCGGCATGACGATAGACAAACGGGTGGGCAGCGCGGCAGAGGCCGTCGCCGACATCTCCGATGGCGCGAGCATCGCGGTGGGCGGTTTCGGACTGTGCGGAAATCCGATGGCGCTCATCAGGGCCGTGCTGGACTCCGGTGTCGGCGGGCTCTCGGTGGTGAGCAACAACTGCGGCGTGGACGACTGGGGCCTCGGCATCCTGCTGCAAGCCAGGCGCATCAGCACGATGACGTCGTCGTACGTGGGGGAGAACAAGGAGTTCGAACGGCAGTTCCTCACCGGCGAGCTGGAGGTGCACCTGACGCCGCAGGGGACGCTCGCGGAGAAGCTGCGTGCGGGAGGCAGCGGCATCGCGGCCTTCTTCACCCAGACCGGCGTGGGCACACAGATGGCCGATGGTGGGCTCCCGCTGCGGCACAACCCGGACGGCACCGTCGCGGTGGCGTCGCCGGCGAAGGAGGTCCGCTCGTTCGACGTGAACGGGACCCTCAAGGAGTTCGTGCTCGAGGAGGCCATCACGACCGACTATTCACTGGTGCACGCTTTGCGCGGAGACAGCCACGGCAACCTCGTCTTCCACGAGTCCGCGCGCAACTTCTCGCCGCTGGCCGCGATGGCCGGTCGGATCTGCGTCGCCGAGGTGGAGGAGCTGGTGCCACCGGGGACGATCGATCCGGATGCCGTGCACTTGCCGGGCGCGTATGTGCACCGCATCGTCGAGGTCGGCTCCGACATCGAGAAGCGCATCGAACGACGCACAGTGCGGAAGGCGGACTGACCATGGCACTCACGCGAGAGCAGATGGCCGCGCGCGCGGCTCTGGAACTGCCGGACGGCGCCTACGTGAACCTCGGCATCGGGCTTCCGACGCTCGTGCCCAACTACGTGCCGGACGGCGTCACGGTCGTGCTGCAGTCAGAGAACGGCATCCTCGGCGTCGGCCCGTATCCGACAGAGGACGCCGTCGATGCCGACCTCATCAACGCGGGGAAGGAGACGGTGACGGTGCTGCCCGGTGCCGCCTTCTTCGACTCGGCCCTGAGCTTCGGCATGATCCGAGGGGGCAAGATCGACGCCGCCATCCTCGGCGCCATGCAGGTGTCCGCCACGGGCGATCTCGCCAACTGGATGATCCCCGGCAAGATGGTGAAGGGTCCGGGCGGCGCCATGGATCTGGTGCACGGCGCCGGTCGCGTGATCGTGCTCATGGAGCACGTCGCCAGGGACGGTTCCCCGAAGATCGTGGACGCGTGTTCCCTTCCGCTGACCGGCAAACGCGTTGTCGACCGCATCATCACCGACCTCGCCGTCTTCGACGTCACGCCGGAGGGCCTCGTGCTGCGCGAACTAGCGCCCGACGTGACGATCGACCAGGTGAAAGCGGCGACCGAACCTCCCTTCAGGGTCGCGCTGGAGAAGGAGGACGTGCGATGACCGATGTGCGCACCGTCTTCGACGGCATCGCCGAGCTGAGCGTTCGCACGGAACGCCTCGTCGCGAACGTCCTCGAACGCGAGGCGGAGACCGCTGCAGAAGCGGAGACCGTCGTCTTCGTGCACGGCAACTGCTCGTCGTCTCTGTTCTTCCAGCCGGTCATGCTGCGGCTACCGGTTCAGCTGCGGGCGCTCGCGGTCGACCTGCGCGGCTTCGGCGGCAGCGAGACCCTCCCGGTGGATGCGACGAGGGGCGTTCGCGACTTCTCCGACGACGTGTGGTCCGTGATCGACGCGCTGGAGCTCGGCCGCGTGCACCTCGTCGGATGGAGCATGGGCGGCGGCGTCGTGCTGCAGCAGCTGCTCGACCGATCGGACTCCGTGGCATCCGTCACCCTCATCTCGCCCGTCTCCCCGTACGGATTCGGCGGGACGGCAGCAGACGGCTCGCGCCTCACCGACGACGACGCCGGTGTGGGCGCCGGCGCGGCCAACCCGGACTTCGTCGCGCGGCTCGCGGACGGCGACCGCACGGACGACGCCCCGACCTCGCCCCGTACGGTGTTCCGCTCCTCCTACGTCGCTCCCGGGTACTCGGGTGAATTCGAGGACGTCTGGGTGGAGTCCATGCTCACCACGGTGACGGGCGCGGAGAACTATCCGGGCGACGCTGTGGAGTCTCCGAACTGGCCCGGCATGGCACCCGGACCTCGAGGGGTGCTGAACACCATGGCGCCGAAGTATTTCGACGTGACGGGCATCGTCGATCTGCCGCAGACGCCGCCCATCCTGTGGATCCACGGAACACGAGACGCGATCGTCGGCGACGAGACGTTCTTCGACCTCAACACGCTCGGCAAAGCGGGCGTCGTGCCCGGGTGGCCGGGCGAGGACGTCGCACCGCCGCAGCCCATGCTGGCGCAGACCAGGGCCGTCCTGGAGCGGTACGCGAACGCCGGAGGCAGCTATCGCGAACTCGCCCTTCCGGACTGCGGCCATTCCGCGCACATCGAGTACCCCGATACGGTCGCGGAGGCGGTGGTGGAGCTGGTCGCGAGCAGTCGACCGTCAGCCTGAGCGCGACGTGCGCGTCGGCTGGGCGTGCTCGCCCCGCCCGATCCGCCCGTGTCGCGCGACCTAGACTGAGTGCCGTGCCAGCAGTGAATCTCGGTATGCCGACCGTCCCCGAAGTGCTCCACCCGCGCCGCAAATCGCGCCAGATCCGCGTGGGCAAGGTGCTCGTGGGCGGCGACGCTCCCGTCAGCGTGCAGTCCATGTGCACCACGCCGACCACGAACATCAACGCGACGCTTCAGCAGATCGCCGAACTGACGGCATCCGGATGCGACATCGTGCGCGTTGCTGTGCCCAGCCGCGACGACGCCGAGGCGCTGCCGATCATCGCGAAGAAGTCGCAGATCCCGGTGATCGCCGACATCCACTTCCAGCCGAACTACGTGTTCGCCGCGATCGACGCCGGATGCGCCGCCGTTCGCGTGAATCCCGGCAACATCCGCAAGTTCGACGACCAGGTCGGCGAGATCGCGCGGCGCGCCAAAGAGGCCGGCGTCTCGATCCGCATCGGCGTGAACGCGGGATCGCTGGAGCCCAGCATCCTGCAGAAGTACGGCAAGCCGACGGCCGAAGCACTCGTCGAGTCCGCAGTGTGGGAGGCGAGCCTCTTCGAGGAGCACGATTTCCACGACTTCAAGATCTCCGTCAAGCACAACGACCCGATCGTCATGGTGAAGGCGTACCGTCAACTCGCCGAGCGCGGCGACTGGCCGCTGCACCTCGGTGTCACCGAGGCGGGGCCGGCGTTCCAGGGCACCATCAAGTCGGCGACGGCGTTCGGCATCCTGCTGTCAGAGGGCATCGGCGACACCATCCGCGTCTCCCTCTCCGCCCCGCCGGTCGAAGAGGTGAAGGTAGGGCTGCAGATCCTGCAGTCGCTCAACCTGCGGGAGCGCAAGCTCGAGATCGTGTCGTGCCCGTCGTGCGGACGCGCGCAGGTCGATGTCTACACGCTCGCCGACAGCGTGACGGAAGGCCTGCAGGGCATGAGCGTTCCGCTGCGCGTGGCCGTCATGGGATGCGTCGTCAACGGTCCCGGTGAGGCGCGCGAGGCCGACCTCGGCGTGGCATCCGGCAACGGCAAGGGCCAGATCTTCGTCAAGGGCGAGGTCATCAAGACCGTGCCGGAGGCGGAGATCGTTCAGACCCTGATCGCCGAGGCGAACCGCATCGCCGCCGAGATGGCCGACGAGCGGCCGTCCGGCGAGCCGACCGTCGCCGTCGGCCACTGAGGCGCGGCGCCTCCGGCGTCAGTGCAGCGTTCCGCCGGCCGTGTCGATATCGGCACGGGTACTGAGCGTCGTGCGCACGGCGATCTCGATCGCACGGGCCAGGTCGTCGAGCGGAAGCTCGGGTTCGCCGTTCGTCGCCTGACCGACAGCCCATGGCACGTGGATGAATCCGGCACGCCTGTCCGAGCCCTGAGCCCACGATGCGGCGTGAACCAGAACGTGGTTGCACACGTACGAACCGGCGCTCAGCGAGAGGGCGACCGGGATGCCGGCGGCGGCGATGTCGCGCACGATCGCCTTCACCGGCAGTGACGCGAACACCGCGGCCTGTGCATCGGCAAGCGATGGCACGTCGACCGGCTGATCGCCGTCGTTGTCCGGGATCCGAGCGTCGATGAGGTTCACCCCGACGCGCTCGACGGACACTTTCGAGCGCCCGCCCGCCAGCCCCGTCGCGATCACGACATCGGGCTCGTTCGTCTCGATGAGCTCGGTGAGACGCTCCACGGATCCGCGGAACGCGACGGGCAGGATGTCCGTGACCAGCCGTTCCGGACCGCGCCACCGCGACGCCACGAGACGCACCGCGTCGCCCGACGGGTTGACGGCGTCCGATCCGAACGGCTCGAATCCGGTCAGCAGAACCGTGGTCATCGTGATTCCTCCGGAGTGTCGGCCGGCGCTGTTCCGGAGGGTTTCGAGTGGGATGAATGGTCGTCGCTCGTATCCGTCGGCTCGCCGGTCTCGGCTTCGAGGCGCACGGTTCCGCCGGCGATGTCCGCGCCCTGCAGCACGACGGTGATCGTGTCACCCGCGACGACGCCGGCTTCGGCGCGGCACGAGACGGTGACGATCGGGTCGGTCAGCTGTACCCTGGCCCTCCCGTCCTGCACCTCGAGCACCCAGGCCGCGAACCGTTCACCGACGCGGTCGCGGAGCAGAGCGGCCTCGACGCGATCGATCGAGCCTGACGCCAGCCGCGACTCCTTCTCGATCGCGGTGTGCATCAGCCCAGGCACGTCGGGAAGGCTCTGCCTCACCCAGTCGGGCACGGATGCTCCGCTCGAGACCGCCGCGCTCACGACGAGTCCCCAGCGGTCGACGAGCCGACGCAAGGGCGCCGTGACGTGCGCGTAGGGCGCCGCGACGGCAGCCTGCAACGGGTTCGGCGGGGGCGCACCGTCGAAGGCGACATAGCCGGCACCGCGGAACAGGGATGCGGCAGCCTGCAGCACGGCGAGTGTCTGCGGGTCCTCACGGTCGAGGCTGCGCAGGTAGTCCCCGTACCGCACGCCATGGGGCCACGGCAGGCCGAGGGCGACGGTGCGAACGCGGAAGGCGTTCAGCGCGACGTCGTCCGCGGCGGGCATGGTGCGCAGGATGCCGATCCCTGCGTCCAGCATCATCGAGGCCGCCGCCATACCCGTCATCAGCGAGAGCTGGGCGTTCCAGTCCTCGACCGGGAGCGGGCGCCGCCGCTCGATGCCGTACGAGCCGGAGGCGTCTCGCACGATCTCCTCGTCAGGAAGGTTGAGGCTCGCACCGCCGCGCAGACGCTCCTGCTTGAGACGGGCGCGACCGATCTCGGGCAGCAGGGCCGCCGGTGTGTCGGTGGAACCGGCATCCAAGTCTGCCTGCGTCGACGCGTAATCGAGCTGCACGCGTGAGCGCACCCACGCCCTCGTCACCTCGTGAGCCGTCTCGGCGCCGGCATCGTCCAAGTCGATGGTCCAGACGAACGCCGGGCGGTCGCGTCCTGGCAGGAGCGACCCCTTGTCCTCGCTGATCTCTCTCGGGTGCAGCGGGATGGTGCCGTCGGCCGCGTACAGCGTCTCGCCGCGACGGCGGGCCTCGGCATCCATCGCGCGGCCGGCGCGGACGAAACCCGGCACGTCCGCGATCGCGTACCTGACTCGCCACCCGGATCCGTTCCGCTGAAGGTGGAACGCCTGGTCGAGGTCGCGGGATCCGAGCGGATCGAGCGTCGCGAACGGAATGTCTCTCAGGTCGAGCTGCGGGGGAACGGCCGTCGCCGCCGCCGCTTCCGCGAGGGCATCGGCCGGGAACTCCGCGGGGAGCTGCAACCGCGACCGCAGATCGGCGAGCGCCTCGGCGAGCTGACCCTGGGCGGTGGAGGCGGTCAGGCGCGCGCGACGATGGGGCACGGGGTCAACCCTAGACTTGACAGGTGGTCACCCGTCTCTCCAACTTCTTCCTCCGCACCCTTCGTGAAGACCCCGCCGACGCCGAAGTCACGAGCCACAAGCTGCTCGTGCGCGCCGGATACATCCGGCGTCAGGCAGCGGGCATTTTCGCCTGGCTGCCCCTCGGTCTGCGCGTGAAGGCGAAGATCGAGCAGATCATCCGCGAGGAGATGTCGGCCGCCGGCGCGCAGGAGGTGCACTTCCCGGCGCTGATGCCGCGTGAGGCGTACCAGGCGACCGGTCGATGGGACGAGTACGGCGACCTCCTGTTCCGTCTGCAGGACCGGAAGGGCGGCGACTACCTGCTCGCGCCCACGCACGAGGAGGCGTTCACGCTGCTCGTGAAGGACCTGTACTCGTCGTACAAGGACCTGCCGATCACGATCTACCAGATCCAGGACAAGTACCGCGATGAGGCGCGTCCGCGCGCCGGTCTGCTCCGCGGTCGCGAGTTCACCATGAAGGACGCCTACTCCTTCGACTCCTCCGACGCCGGCCTCGACACCAGCTACATGGCCCAGCGCGATGCGTACGAACGCATCTTCGCGCGCCTCGGGCTCGACTACGTCATTGTGAAAGCGGATGCCGGTGCCATGGGCGGATCGCGCAGCGAGGAGTTCCTGCACCCGACGCCGGTCGGCGAGGACACGTTCGTGCAATCGGCGGGCGGATACGCGGCCAACGTCGAGGCCTATGTCACGACGGCCCCCGCGGCGCGCTCGTACGAGAAGCTGACGCCCCAGGAGGTCGTCGACACCCCGAACACGCCGACGATCGAGTCGTTGGTCGCGATCGCGAACGAGAAGCATCCGCGTCCGGACGGTCGCGCGTGGACCGCGGCCGACACGCTGAAGAACGTCGTGCTCGGCCTGACCGACCTCGACGGAACGCGCGAGGTCGTCGTCGTCGGGCTGCCCGGCGACCGCGAGGTGGACATGAAGCGCGCCGAGGTGGCGTTCGCGCCGGCCGAGGTGGAACCGGCGACCGAAGCGGACTTCGCGAAGCATCCCGGACTCGTCAAGGGCTACATCGGGCCCTGGTCGCCGGAAGGCCAGGTGCTCGGCGAGGAGTCGCGCACGGGCATCCGCTACGTCGTCGACCCTCGGGTCGTCGACGGATCCGGATGGGTCACCGGCGCGAACATCGACGGCAAGCATGTGCTCGGCCTCGTCGCCGGCCGCGACTTCACGTGGGACGACACGGTCGAGGTCGCCGAGGTGCTGCCGGGCGATCCGGCACCGGACGGATCCGGTCCTGTCGAGCTCGCCCGTGGCATGGAGATCGGCCACGTCTTCCAACTTGGTCGCAAGTACGCGGAGGCCCTCGGCCTCAAGGTGCTCGACGAGAACGGCAAGCTGGTCACGGTCACGATGGGCTCATACGGCATCGGCGTGACGCGCATCCTCGCAATCATCGCCGAGGAGAACAACGATGACAAGGGCCTCATCTGGCCGGAGTCGGTTGCACCGTTCGATGTGCACGTCGTGGCAACGGGCAAGGACTCGGCGGTGTACGGGATCGCGGACGGCGTCGTCGCGTCGCTGGAGGCATCCGGACTCGACGTGCTCTACGACGACCGCCAGAAGGTGTCGCCCGGCGTCAAGTTCGGCGACGCCGAGCTCGTCGGCGTGCCGCGCATCGTGATCGTCGGACGGGATGCCGCAGACGGCGTCGTCGAGCTCTGGGACCGCCGAACGGGCGACCGTACGAAGGTCGCCGTCGGCGACGTCGTCGCCGCCCTGGCAGCCAGCTGACCGAACGACGCCCGAGCTCACGGAGCGGGCGGAGTGGGCCGAAGGGCCACCGGCACAGGCACACTGCGACTCGCCGACGCTCGCAGGCGGCCAGACGCTGCGCGACGGCGGGCGTGACATCCTGAATCCATGCCTCACGAACCCGTCGACGCCGTCCGCCCCGACGATGACGGCATCGCGCGCCTGATCGCCGAAGCCGGTATCCGCGAGGACCGCGACCTCGTCGCGCGCATGATGCAGACGTCGCTCGGCCTTGGAACGGATGCGCCGGGCCGCCTCGACCTCAAGATCTCTACGGCGGCGCTCCAGGAGATGCGCGCGGCCTTCCGGCTCTTCGCACCGTTCCACGACGTGAAGAAGGTCACGATCTTCGGTTCCGCGCGGACGAAGCCTCAGGATGCCCTCTACGTGCAGACCACGCGCGTGGCGGCAGCCCTCGCGGGCCGTGGATGGATGGCGGTCACGGGCGCAGGTCCCGGCATCATGCAGGCGGCGGTCGCGGGCGCAGGACCGGAGAAGTCCATCGGGGTGTCCATCCGCTTGCCGTTCGAGGAGCATCCCGACGCGTCGGTGCAGGAGGAGCCCAACGTCGTCACGATGAAGTACTTCTTCACCCGCAAGCTCATGCTCGTGAAGGAGTCGAGCGGGTTCATCTATCTGCCAGGAGGGTTCGGGACGCTCGATGAGATGTTCGAGCTGCTCACGCTGCAGCAGACAGGCAAGGCGGAACCCGTGCCGATCGTGCTGCTCGATGCACCGGACGGAACCAACTGGACCGGATTGAAGAAGTATGTCGACGAGCAGCTCGTGACGTCAGGGGTGATCGCGCCGAACGACTTCGACCGGGTGGTGATCACCGACTCCGTCGACACGGCTGTTGCCGAGATCACCGGGTTCTGGCGCAACTACGACTCGCTCCGCTGGGTGGGTGATCTGCTGGTGCTGCGCCTGCGGCACGAGCCGACGGATGCCGAGCTGGAGCGCCTCAATGCTCGGTTCGGCGTGTTCGCGACCGATGGCATCCGTCGCGTCGAACCGCTGCGCGCCGAGCGTCAGGACGACGACCGGCTCGGGTTGCCGCGGATCGCCCTCCGCCTCGAACCCCATCGCGTCGGCGACCTCTTCGAGCTCATCAGGGCCATCAACGAGTTGCCGTCCGCCGTCCAAGCGGGCTGAGAATCCTCGGGATCGGCCTGCGGCGACTTCACGCTTCCCGGGCGAGCGCCTCGATGCGGTCGGCTGCGACGCCGGCGCCGTGCTCGTCGCGGAGCCGCACACCGGCTCGCGAGGCGTTGGCGGCAACCGTAGGATCGGCGAGGATGCTTCGCACGGCCTGCATGATGGCAGCCGGTTTCGCCGATCGGCGCAGCGTGAGCCCGAGACCGTTCTGCTGCACGATGCGTCCGATCAGAGGCTGATCGGACATGCGATTCATCGGCAGGATGAGGAGCGGCACCCCGTGTGCGAGGGCGGCGAGGGTCGTCGAGTGCCCGCCGTGTCCGATCACAAGCGATGCGCGAGAAAGGATGCCGGCGTGCGGCGTGCGGCCTCTCATCTCGACATTCGGCGGGATCTCGCCCGTGAACGGCGAGGTCGGCGTGCTGCGGGTGATGATCGCTCGTAAGGGGAGTCGGCCGAGCGCAGCGATGATGCGCCGGTACACCTCGTCCTGGCCGTGTTGCCACACGCTGCTCAGGCTGACCAGCACGAGCGGGTCGGCATGCGGAGCGCGGGGTTCGGGTGCGGCACCGTGTTCGGTGGTGCCGGTCCACTGGAAGCCGACGGTGTCGCCGGTGTCGGTGAGCGGATCCAGCGCTCGGTCCGTCAGCGCCAGACGCTCGTCGGCAGCGGACCACAACCGGACAGGGCTCAAGCCGACGGGCCGCAGCGCGATGTTCGCCGGGCCTTTCGCCATGGGTCCGTCGAAGAACGCCCCGAAGGAGTGGAACAGCACGGCGACGGGGGAGGGGCAGCGTTGCGCTGCGCGGATCGCCGTGATCATCATGGCGTCGATGACGACGACATCCGGTCGTCGTCGCAGGATGGTTTCGTGCACCTGACGGCCGACGGCAGGACTCATGCCCAAGCGGATCAGCCCGGTCAGCTGTCCGAATCCGGTCGTCGCCGGGCCCGGCTCGTGTCCGAGAAGCGCCGAGAGCGGCACCGGCTCGATCCCGGAGGAACGAGGGGTGAACCCGGCGGCTGCCACCCGATGGCCCCGTCCGGCGAGTTCGCGTGCGACTGCCATGACGGGCGGGATATTGCCGCCGGCATCCGCACCGACGAACAGGATGTCGCGCCTCACGAGCCGTCTCCGTCTGTCGGAGGGAGTGCGAGCTCGGTGTCGTATGGAAGGCGCACGATGACGCTCCAGCCATTCTGAACGGGACCGGCTTCGACGGATCCGCCGAGCTCCTCCGCCCGCTGCTGCATCGACGTCAGACCCATGCCGTGAGGGAATCTGCGATCTCCCGGGGTGCTGAACTCCGTCGCGTTGGTGACGACGAGCTCGGCCGCTTTCCCGCTGATCGCGAAGTGGAGGGAGGCAGATGATCCTGGCGAATGCCGCTCCACGTTGGCGATGGCCTCGCACGCAATCCGGTACGCGGCGAGTTCGACGGCTGGTGGCAACGGTGGAACCTCGGACGGTACCGTGACGTCGATTCCGGCTGCTCTTGCCCGTGCGGCGATCGCGGCGCCGAGTCCGCGCTGCTCCAGTTCGACCGGCCACAGGCCGTAGACGACGCGACGCACCTCGGCGATAGCGGTGCGGAGGTCAGCACGGGAGGCGTCGAGCTGCTCGGCCGCTGAGACGTCGTCGGTCGTGAGGAGGTTGCGTGCGGCATCCGCTCGCATCACCGCGCCCGTGAGCAGCGGACCCAGGCCGTCGTGCAGGTCGCGATGCAGGGAGAGTTGTTCGCGTTCCCGGGTGTCGGCGAGGGATGCCCGCGCCGCACGAACCTGCGCCAGGAGCGCTGACTCGCGGGCCAGCAGAACGAGCGGCGGGGCGATGAGGGCCAGCGCAGCCCGATCGTCCCTGTGCAGGGACCGTTCGCCTCGACGCAGGGTCACCCGCAGCAGGAAGCCTTCGCCCGCGCCGAGCGGAACGTCCGCAGTGGCGTCCTCCGGGCTTTGCCCGGACGTGCCCGACGCGATGACCGCCTGGCCGTCGACGAGTTCGATGCGCGGCAGCCGCAGGGCGGCGGCCGCCTCATCGAGTGCCGCGGTGAGCGCGTCCGTCCCGTCGAGCACACGGCGGCCGATACGGAGTGCCGTCGCGGCTGGCTCGACGCGCCCGCCGTACAGGGCACGGCCGACGGTGCGTCGCAGAAGCAGCACGAGCGGCGCGAACGCGATCGCGATGACGACAGCCGTAAGAGTCTGCACGAGGCGCAGCGCCGACGCCGGCACGATGAGCGTGCCCACCGCGACCACGCCCGCATAGACGGCGAGCACCACGATCACCGCGAGCAGTGCCAGCACGAGGTCGGAGGCGTCGGAGAGGATCATCGCGACGATCGCGATGGTGACCAGCGTGC
Source organism: Planctomonas sp. JC2975 (assembly GCF_012985205.1). Lineage (NCBI taxonomy): Bacteria > Bacillati > Actinomycetota > Actinomycetes > Micrococcales > Microbacteriaceae > Planctomonas > Planctomonas sp. JC2975. The sequence goes on from NZ_JABEKS010000002.1 coordinate 424,252, forward strand.
CCACCGTGGCCAGGATCACACCGCCGGGCGGCACCACGTTCGCCGGCGCGAAGAACACGGGCAGCGCCGTGAGGATCCCGGCCAACTGCGCGCAGGCGATGGCGACCGTCGCCCACCGCAGTCCGCGCCAGGCCGGCAGGAAGAGTGCGATCGTCACGACGAGGATGGCGCAGGTCAGCACGGCCACGATGACCGACAGCGGTCCGACTTCGCCCGTGGACGGATCCGCCTCGATGTCCAAGGCAGACGGAATCGCGGCAGCCGATAGCAGCAGGGCGAGTACGAGGCCGGTGCGTCGCAGGATCACGATCCGTACCCGCCGTCGCGCGCGAGCACGATCGCCTCTGACCGGGTTGCGACGCCGAGCTTGAGGAAGATGGCCGACACGTGGTTGCCGACCGTCTTGCCGGCGATCCCGAGTCGGTCGGAGATGTCGCCGTTCGAGCGTCCGGCGGCGATCAGGTCGAGCACCTGGCGCTCGCGTGCGGTGAGGGCGGGGAACGGATCCGCGCGTCGCCCGCGACGCGCGCTCGAGAGCCCCGAACCTGAAAGACCGGCACCCGCGAGTGCGGCTCCCGCGACGGGTGCAGCGAGGATCGTCGCACCTGTCGCGACCGTGCGCACCGCGCGCTCGATCTCCTCGGGCTCGGCACCCTTGAGAAGATATCCGTTCGCGCCGGCCGACAGAACATCGGCGACGAGGTCGTCGTCGTCGAACATCGTCAGCACGAGGATCGCGGTGCCCGGCGCATCCCTCCGGATGCGGCGCGCCGCCTCGATCCCGTCGACGCCCGGCATGCGCAGGTCGAGGATGACCACCTCGGGTCGCGACAGCACCGTCTCCCGGACCGCGCCCGCGCCGTCGGCGGCCTCTCCGACGACCTCGACGCCCTCCAGCGTGCCGAGCAGGGCGACGAGTCCGGCGCGCACGACCGGATGGTCGTCGGCGACCAGCACGCGGATGGTTGCGGCCATGTCCATATAGTGCCGCCGACATGGCGGCACGGCATGGGGGCGCGCCCCCATGCGCTCCGGGAGAAGGCCGCCGTAATGCCCGGACGCACAGGGGTGCCGCCTCATGCCGTGTCGCCTGGTGCCCGGAACGCTGTCCGCAGCGGTCGCCGCGCGGCGGCCGTCGTCGCCGAGGCGAACCCCGCCTGCACGACGAACCGGCACGGGGCCCGGGACGAGAAGCCACTACGAGAAGGAGTCACCATGAGCACCACAGCGAATGCGGTCGCAACGACGAGGGGCACGCGCATCCGACCTCGTCATCCGGTCGCGCTGCGCATCGGCCTGGTGCTGGCCGCACTGGTCAGCATCCTGAACGCGCTCCCCGCGGTCACCGACATCGGCCTGAACGGCACGCCGTGGGATGCGGTCGTGATCGGCCTCGCCGTTCTCACGCCCGCCATCGCCATCGCGACCCTCGTACTGCTGCCGTTCGCGTGGATGGGCAACCGCCGACCGGCGGTATGGGTCGCGGCGCTGCAACTCGTCGCGATCCTCGGCCTTCTCCCGCCGTTCGTGCTGGTCTTCACAGACGGGCTGCCCCTCATCGCACCGCTGAGCGCAGGGATCACGATCCTGCTCGAGCTGCTGTTCGCCTGGCTGATCGTGCACGGCGCTGCGCCCCGCGGAGACGGCCCGGGCCTCTGACCAGGGCCGACGAGCTGAACATCGGAGGATGCGGTCGCCTCGAACGAGGGACCGCATCCTGCGGTGCGTTCCGTGGTGTGGGTGCGCAGGTTCCGAGCGCTTTTCGTGCGTGCGGACTCCGTGGGTGCGTTCCGAGTGCCGCATCCCCGCGCATCCGAGACTGAAGCTCCGCCGCCTCAGCGCCGCCGCAACCCTACGATGAGGAACACGACCGCGACCGCGGCGACCGCGAGCTCCAGCCAGGCGACGACGAGCGCGCCGACGGGCGCCGCCGCGGGCTCCAGCAGCAGCGGAAGGATAGTGAGCGCCGACAGCGCCCGGCTGATGGCCGTGAGCCAGATGCCCCACCTCGCGCCGCGCCAGGCGTCGACTGCGCCGACGATCGTGAGCACGTCGAGCACGCCTCCCACGACGAAGACGGCGAAAGGCGCGTTCGCCGGTATCGCGATGAACACCGTGCCCAGGATGTCCGCGGCGACGAGCGCCAGCGAGATGACGGTGCCGATGCGGGCCGCCTTAAGCGGTCGGGCGAACGTGACGGATGCGTTGACCATGGTCGTTTCCCTTCGACTCCGGCCCGCGATCCGGGCCTGTGACTCCAGGCTCGTCGGGCCTGCCGCCGCCGCCCACCGTGGCAGCGCCCGATCCCGATGCGTGCTGGCACGGATGTCCGCACGGGCGCGGCATCCGCGTCACTGCACAGACGCCGGGTCTTTCCGGCGTCGGACATCGCCGGCGTCGGAAGGGTCTGGAGTCAGGCGGTCTTGGCCTCGAGATAGGCGAGGATCGCGCGCACGCGCCGGTGGCCGTCGGGGGAGTCCGCGAGCCCGAGCTTGGCGAAGACGCTGCCGATGTGCGTCTCGACCGTGCGCTCGGAGAGGAAGAGCCGTGCCCCGATCGCCGCGTTCGACCACCCTTCGGCCATGAGGCCGAGCACGTCCAACTCGCGCGGGGTGAGGGCATCCAGCACGGATGTCGAGCGCGCTGCCCCGAGGAGGCGCGTGACGACATCCGGATCCAATGCTGTGCCGCCTCCCGCGACGCGTTCGAGTGCGAGCAGGAACTCGTCCACGTCGAGCACGCGGTCCTTCAGCAGGTACCCGATGCCGCCGGAGGTGACGAGCTCGAGCGTGCGGCGCGTCTCGATGTGCTGCGACAGCAGCATCACGGGCGTCGGCGGATTCCACGCACGGATCTCGAGCGCGGCGGCGATGCCCTCGTCGTCCGAGGGCATGCGGATGTCGAGCACGACGATGTCGGGACGCTGGGCGCGCACCTGGCCGACCGCGGTCGGTCCCGTGGATGCCCGGCCGACGATCTCGTGTCCGGCGGACTCCAGCAACGCGGCGAGACCCTCTCGGAAGAGCGCGGAGTCCTCTCCGATCACGATGCGCACGGGATCCTCGCCTCCACGACGGTGCCCCTGCCCGAGGTCGAGGCGACTGACAGCCTGCCGCCGAGTGCCGCGACCCGGTCGGAGAGTCCGGTGAGGCCGCCGGTGGAGCGGGGCGCCGCGCCGCCGCGTCCGTCGTCCGACACGCGCACGAGCAGGGTCCCGTCGGCCTCGCGCACCCGCACCAGGACGCGCTCCGCCTCGGCGTGCCGAAGAGCGTTGGCGACCGCCTCGTTCACGACGTAGTACGCGGTGGTGGCCACGGCATCCGGCAGGTCGCCCGCACGGATGTCGAGCTCGAGCGTCTGCGGCGACGACCGCTCCAGCTCGGCCAGTGCCGCGGCCAGCCCGTCGTCGAGAGCGCTCGGCCGCACCCCGTGCGCCAGCTGACGCAGCTCTGCGACAGCGGTTCCGAGCTGGGCGACGGCATCGTCGAGGGCTGCGGCGACCGGCCCATCCGCGTCGGCCGCGCGCTGCAGCACCCGCAGCCGCATGCCGAGGGCCACCAGCCGTTGCTGGGCGCCGTCGTGCAGATCACGTTCGAGCCGCCTGCGCTCCTCGTAGCCCGCGCGGAGCAGCCGCTCGCGCGAGGCCTCGACCTCGGCGGCGGCGAGCGCGAGTTCGGACCGCACGCGCACGGAGTCCACCAGCGGTGCGGCAGCGCGCGCGATCGCGGCGGCCGGACGCTTGACATGTGCAGGCGAGGGGATGATCGCGCCGATCTCCTCGCCGCGGGACCGCACGGTGGCGAGCACTCCTGCGGCGCCGACCGGTGTCCCGTCGAGCCCGACGAGTTCATGGTCGGCGAGGCGGCGGTAGGCGACGACGAGCCGCGGATCCCGCAACGCCTCCCGCAGCACCTCCTGCACCACCTCCGGCTCGGCGAGACCGGCGTCGACCCGTGAGGTCATCCGGTGCAGCCGCGCGACGGTGCGCGCCCGTTCCGGATACAGCATTCGGTCGAACCCGTGCCGTGCGAACGGGAAGGCCAGCACGGCGCCGAACGTGGCGCCGGCGGTGACCACGGCGGCGGAGATCGACGGCCATTCGTCCATCGTCTCCCCGACCGCAATGCTCGCGAGCGTCAGGCCGACGAGGGCGATCGCGGCCAGGGTGAGAGCAGTGGCGATCGCCGAGGTGGCGCGGTCGACGTCGAAGAGCTGGGGTCGGGTGAGCGAGATCGTCGCGCCAGCCGGAACGGCCACGAACATCACGAGCAGGCCGAACACCACGAGGTCGGGCACCCCGATCGCGAGGTAGCTCGCCCAGCACAGCAGCAGGGTGAGCGGAACCGAGAGCCCGGCGACGAGGAGCCAGCGCAGCCGGATCTGCTCGAGCTCGCTGGCGTGCCGGTATCGGGCGAATGGCGCGACCGCGCACGCGATGAGGCATCCGAAGAAACCGAAAAGCAGCACCAAGGTCGGCACTATCAGCGCCTCGGATGCCTGCGGCCAGATCGCCTGCGCGGCGCACACCAGGATGAACGCGCCGACAGCGCTGCACAGCGTCCAGGTGACCCAGCGCCAGAACCGCGTCGCCGGACGCCCCGTCGGCAGGAGCAACAGGATCAGCGCGAGCGGCAGGTACAGCAGCATCCAGTCCCCGGCGAAGACACCGTCGGCGGGCGTGTCCACACTGTTGGTCGTCACCACGATGAGGCCGAGCGCGGCCAGCAGCGGGGCAGTCACGTCGCCCGGTGCGCCGCGGGCGACGACGAGCGCGAATCCCGTCTCCAGCGCCCCGATCGCGAACGCGGCCGCCACCTGCCACGGAGGGTTCAGGGCGTCGCCCGCGTAGGTGAGGATCAGGATCGCCGCGAGCACTGTGGCGGCAGCGATCACGACGACCGCGACGGACGTGCCGGGAAGTCGCGAGCGGCTCCGCAGTGACGTGGATGCGCCTGATATCGGCTCCATGACAGAACCATAGGGTCGCGCCGTCCGTGGCGGTATCCGTGGCAGTACGGAGAGTGGTCCGGTGGCGGCACCGATGCCGGCGCCCAGCGGCAGGAGGAGCGTCGTGGTCGAGCGGATGCAGGGGCATCCGCGACAGGAGGAGATCATGACAGAGGCACGCACCGCCCAGGAACGAACCGCCCGGACCGGCACCGCCCAGGCAGACACAACCCAGAACGGCGCCGCGCAGACCAGCACTGACGCGCGCACGGATCCGACGGCCGGCTTCCGGCGCATCGCGGGAGCCGTCGCACTTCCGCTGGCCTTCGCCTGCCAGTTGGCCTGCAACACCCTCTACGCCGCGGCGTCCACCGGGAATGCCGGCGACAGCGGGTCCGGCGAGCAGACGATCCAGTTCTACGCGTCGCACGCGACAGCGATGCTCGCGGCCACACTGTTGGCCTTGCTCGGATGTCTTCTCGCCGTCCCCGGCATGCTCGCGGCGCTGCGGACGCTGCGTCCTGCGAGGCCGCGCCTCGCTCTCTGGGCCGCGGGGCTGATGATCGCCGGCTACGTCTGCTACTTCGGCATCGTCTTCACGAACTTCGGCACGCTGGCTCTGGCGCAGTCCGACGTGTCGAGGAAGGCGGCAGGAGCGGCACTGGATGACACGCAGGCAATTCCGGCCGCCGTCGCGGTCTTCCTAGTTTTCGTGGTGGGCAACCTTCTCGGCACGCTGCTCCTCGGACTCGCGGTGATCCTGGGCGCGCGGCGCACCGGGATCCCGTGGTGGTCCGGCCTGCTGATCGCCTGCTGGACCGTCGGACATCTCGCGAACATCCTCGGTGCAGGCGAGTGGGCAGCCGTTGGTGGGGGAGCGTTGGAGGTCGTTGGGTTGAGCCTCGTCGCGGTGGTCGCGCTGCGCACCCCGAACACGGAGTGGACGGCGCGCGGCTGACGGCACCGGGTACACGAGGGCGGCGGCGTCGGAGGTTGGCAGGCGCCGTCGCCTCGTGCTCCGTTCGGCGCCGATATCCGAAGGTGCCGTCGTGCCGTCATCCATGTTCGCCGACCGGTGACGGCGAGGCGCTCATCCGCTATCCTGGTGTGTCAGCCCTCAGAAGGGCGAAGGTGTGATGCCCGCAGGTCCTCGAAGGACTGCGGGCGTTCGAATGAAAACAACGACGAACTGAATAAAGGGGGCCGAAGGTGGACATCGACCTCAGCGTCTTGCGCCTGATGGAACGAGAGCGGGAGATCCCGTTCGACGAACTCGTGGAAATCATCGAGCAGGCGATTCTGACGGCCTACCTCAAGCACACGAACCAGGCGGAGCACAGGCACAGCCAGGGTCACAGCGAAGAAGCGCCCGCTGCGCGCGTGCACCTCGACCGGAAGACCGGCCACGTGACGGTCTATGTGCCGGAGTTCGACGACGAGGGCGTCATCGTCGGCGAGTCGGAGGACAGCCCGAGCGACTTCGGCCGCATCGCGGCGTTCGCGGCGAAGCAGGTGATCAACCAGCGGCTGCGCGACATCCAGGACGACGCCGTGCTCGGCGAGTTCAAGGGTCGAGAGGGCGACGTGGTCGCCGGTGTCATCCAGCAGGGCCCGAACCCGCGAATGATCCACGTCGACCTGGGCAGCGTCGAGGCGATCCTGCCGCCGGAGGAGCAGGTGCCCGGCGAGGACTACGCGCACGGATCGCGGATCCGGGTGTACGTGACCAGCGTTTCGAAGGGACCGAAGGGCCCGTCGATCACGGTCTCCCGTACGCACCCCGCTCTGGTGCGCAAGCTGTTCGCACTCGAGGTGCCGGAGATCGCCAGCGGCGTCGTCGAGATCGTGTCTCTGGCACGCGAGGCCGGCCACCGTACCAAGATCGCCGTGCGGGCCAACCAGCCGGGCGTGAACGCGAAGGGCGCGTGCATCGGCGAACTCGGCCAGCGCGTTCGCGCTGTCACGTCGGAGCTGAACAACGAGAAGATCGACATCGTCGACTATTCGCCAGATCTCTCCACGTTCGTGGCGAGCGCCCTGTCGCCGGCCAAGGTGACGCGCGCCTTCGTCGTGGACGAGTCCCTGAAGGCGGTCCGCGCTCTGGTGCCGGACTACCAGCTGTCCCTCGCGATCGGCAAGGAGGGGCAGAACGCCCGTCTCGCCGCCAAGCTGACGGGCGCGAAGATCGATATTCAGCCGGATACGGCGGAATAGCGAGCTTCGCGCAAGGCGGCAGCCGGGGCGATGCCAGTGGCATCGCCCATCCGGCAGTCTCGAAAGGCCGACGCGGTAGCTCGAGGAACGCGGCATTCAGCCCCGAAGGGCTCGCTGTGCTCTGCGCGCGATGCCAGTGGCATCGGCTATCGCGCGTGCGGGCGGTTGGTCGTCGGTCAGGGTGTAGCTGCGGGTGTCGAGAGCATTGTGGCCGGCGGGAGATAGCCGCCGGACCAGCCAAGCAGCTTTACTGCTCCGTTGCGCTGGACGCGTGCGTTCAGACCCCAAAACTGGACGTCTCCGCATGGGCCGTGCTCGACAGACTCCTTCAGAACGAGCGATTCATGGAACAACATCCGGCCACCCGCACCAGTGGTCGATATCGTGAGCCTTTCCGGCGTAACTGGATTGTTGTCTAGCTGCCTGAGTTGCACTGGTTGCCGCGCAACGCCGATTTACTGACAGCGCTGGTCAAAGCAGGCGCGCAGTTGCTCACCTGAATGAGCTGCCAGCCATGGTGACGCGTCCAGCCACACGGCGGGACCCAACATCGCTGATCCCGCGCACGCACGGGCAACGCACCCCGTGCAGGCAGATGCCACAAGGATTGCAACGGCCGCACATCCGAACGACACTCGCCACCTCGTCACCAGCCCAAACTATTCAGACCCAGGCGCCTACCGCACCCCCAACACGTTTCGGTTCCATATCGCCGAACCGAACCGTTCGCTCAGCGATCGGCTATCGCCCGGTCGTTGACTTCGTGCCCTACCACGAGCCTTACGAGCAGCTGACCGTTGTCGACCTCACGCCGGTCGAGGGAGGGACGCGCGTCGTCATGCAGGTCGATGAGCTGCACGACGACGTGTGGACAGAGCGACTCCTGGCCGGCCGCGCGAACGAGCTGGAAAACCTGGTCCGGCTGGTGGCGTGAGGACAAGTCCGTTACCGACCCCACCACAATCAACTCGCCGCCTCGGTTTCGCCAGGGCCGCCCCGGCAAGGTCCTGGGGTACGTCTTCGGTTACCAAGAAAGTGACGGCGTTGGCGCGACAAGTGGCGCGGGGTGTAGCTCAGAACGCGGTCTCCCCGGCGAGGAAGGCTGCGACGCTCGCTGTAGTATCGGCCGCTCAGCCCTGGGTGATCATGATGGTCGATGCGGCGAGCTGCTCCGGCCTGGCTTCGTCGGCGACAGCCTGTGAGCGTCCGCATGCGAGATGATGCTGGGGTGGATGAATCCGCTTCGATGCGGTTGACCGTCGCGCTGTCGGCGGCCGAGGTGGAGGTATCGGCCGAGCTGCATCTCCAGGCTGACCCCTGGGCCGCGATCGGCGTTGCGCATGGGGCCGGGACGCGCATGGACAATCCGTTCCTTGTCGGCTTCGCCGGGGCGTGCGCGAGTCTCGGCCTCGCCGCCCTGTGCTTCAACTTCCCCTACTCTGAGGCGGGCAGGCGGGTGCCAGGCCCCGTTTCCCACGCGATCGCGACATGGGCCGCGGTCGACGAGTTCCTGCGCGACCAGATCCCGGGCGTCCCGATCGTCGCCTGCGGCCGCTCGTACGGCGGGCGTATGGCATCGATGGCCGCGGCCGAAGGCCGCATCGCCCCTGATGCGCTCGTCTACCTCGGCTACCCGATGCATCCGCCCGGCGGGCCGGAGAATCCGCGTGTCGAGCACCTGCCTGCGATCGCCGCACCGCAGCTCTTCCTCTCCGGGGAGACCGACCCGTTCGTCGCCCCGCACGAACAGCTCACGGATGCGGTCGCCGCATGCCAGGACGCCACGCTGGAGTGGGTACCGGGCGACCATAGCTTCGTCGTCAAGGGCGCCAAGCAGCCTGCGGTCGAGATCGGCGCGGGGTTGGCGGCACGGACCGTCGCCTTCCTGCGCGCCCGCCTCGATGCGTGGGCCAGTACGCCTGACCGGGGTACGAATGGTCGCTGAGCCAGGCGGATTCTCTGCCCCATGATGAGATGGTCCGCGGCATGATGAGCGTGAACTTCGCTGCCGCAAGCTGGCCCCCTCGTGCGGCACGTGAACTACATCCTCAACAATGTCTACCGCGACGACTACCACGACCAGAAGGACGACCCCAGCCTGTGGGTGCCCGTGATCGACACCCACGATGTCCACGACGGCTACGCCGCCACTGTTGATGGGCACCAGCGTGCGGGCGCGGTTGTCGACGCCAACGCGCACATCCTTGGCCTGGGCGTGCAACTCGATAACGACCGCACCATGACAGCGGTGATCCCACGCGAACTCATCACGATGATCGAGTTGGACTTCGCCTCAGAACTCCCACACTGAAGCTCGATACCCATTGCGCGCAGCGGGATCGGCTTGCGAGCGTCGAGGAATCTACCGTCTGCGCCGAGCGATCAGGAACGCTACGACCAGGACAACGATGAGTGTTGTGATGACCGCGACTAAGGCTTCGGTACTGATCGCCATTCGTCCTCCTTGCGAATTCTCGCGAGACGACAGTATCGGCGATTATCGGTCGAACCTCCGGCGCGCTAGTGGATCCGCCTGCGCGCGGTGGATCGTCCTGTCGGGTCTGCTAGAACCTGGTTATGTTCCAAGTTGTGTGGGGTTGGGCGAGCGCCGCAATGGGTCTGGCGATTGTGGTGCTGACTTATATGTACGGCGCCAAGTTGGGAGATTGGTCGGACCGCTACGCCGGCACGCCCGCGGAATATGCCGCACCGACAGTAACGCTGCTGTTCGGTGTGGCCGGCCTTGGCCTTCTGCTGCTGATCGGTGGGGTGCTCTCGGCCGTGATGCGGCCAACCAAGGCCAGCACGTCGTCGGTCGACGGGCCCAACTGAACACATGACGACAAGCGACACCCGCCTCCAACCGCATCCCGCCACCCGTGGGCACTGAACTACCCGTTACCCGATCGGCTTGCGAGCGTCGAGGAATCTACCGTCTGCGCCGAGCGATCAGGAACGCTACGACCAGGACAAAAATGAGTGTTGTGATGACCGCGACTAAGGCTCCGGTACTGATCGCCATTCGTCCTCCTTGCGAATTCTCGCGAGACGACAGTATCGGCGATTATCGGTCGAACCTCCGGCGCGCTAGTGGATCGCTGATTGCAGTGTCCGGAGTGCTGGCGATGGTTTCGGGGATGCTGCAGTGTTTTAGAGGTCGACGACTTCGAATTCGAGGAGGTCGGCGCCGGTTGCGACGGGGTTGGTGCCGCCGTGGGTCATGCCGGCTTGGCCTTCCCGCCATGCCTGGTAGTCGGCTTCGCTTGCCCAGGTGCTGACGACGAAGTAGCGGTCTTCTCCCTTGACGGGGCGCAGCAGTTGGAAGCTTTCGAAGCCGATGTGCTGGTCGACGTCGTGTGCGACCAGCGAATCGGGCTTCCAGGTCAGCGCCGCGACCTTCGGGGACGTTGATGGCGTTGATCTTCACAACAGACATGGGTCGTTCCTTTGCTTTCTGGTTGGTGATCGGTGGGTAGTCAGTTGTTGGCGTTCACGGGGGTGACGCGGAAGTCGTCGAGGTTGCGGAGCTCGCTACGGACGTGCGCGGAAGCGTGCTCGGCCACATGGGTCGCATCGTGCAGGGCAAGCGCATCGGTGGTGACGACGGCGGACCCCAGCAGTCGATGTCCTGACCACCGCAGTTTCACGTTCTGCACCCCGGTGACACCGGTGGTGTGCTGCAATGTGTGCTCGACCCGCTCGATCAGGTGCGGGTCGACCGCGTCCATCAGGCGGGCGCCGACGGACTTCACGGTCCCCCACAGCAGGACCAGGATCGAGATCGCGATGAGCAGACCGATGATCGGATCTGCCAGCGGGAATCCGAGCAACACACCGATCGCTCCGAGCACAACGGAAAGCGAGGTGATGCCATCCAGCCGGGCGTGCACACCGTCAGCGATCAGGGCGGCGGATCCGATCTTCCGGCCGACGCGGATGCGGTAGATCGCGACGATCTCGTTGCCGGCGAACCCGATCAGGCCGGCCGCGATCAACCACCACGCGTTCTCCACCGGGCGCGGATGGATGAACCGGTCGATCGCTTCCCATCCCGCGATCACCGCGGACAGCGCCACCACGAAGATGATGAACAACCCGGCCAGGTCCTCCGCACGACCGTACCCATACGTGTAGCGGCGAGTCGCGAGACGACGGCCGAGGACGAACGCGATCCACAACGGAACCGCGGTCAGCGCATCCGCGAAGTTGTGGATCGTGTCCGCCAACAGCGCCACGGACCCGGTGAAGAGCACAAAGACGAACTGCAGAAGAGTCGTCCCCAGCAGCACGAACATCGACACCTTGACCGCCGTCACCCCGGCTTTGCTCGCCTCCAGCGCATCATCCACAGAGTCCGCGGCGTCATGGGTGTGTGGCACGAACAGGTCGTACAAGAACCCCTTCACACCACCATGCGGATGCGAGTGCCCGTGCTCATGCTCATGCTCATATGTGTGTCCGTGCTCATGCTCATGCTCATGTGTGTGCTGGTGCGTCACGATCTACGCCTCGGTTTGTGCGTGGTGGTGGCGGGGCGTACCGCCGAGAGAGTGTTCGGCCTGGAAGATCGCGTCGGTCACCAGCTGCTTCGCGTGCTCGTTCTCCAACCGGTAGAACACCCGCTGACCGTCCTGCCGGGTCGCCACGATCCGTGCCAGACGCAACTTCGCCAAATGCTGCGACACCGCAGACGGCTGCTTGTCCAGGATGTCCGCCAAATGGTTCACCGACAGCTCCTCGACATCCCGCAACGCGAGAATGATCCGCACCCGTGTCGCATCCGCGAGCATCGAGAACACCTCGACAGCCAGCTCCACGTACTGGCTGTCCGGCTCACGCCCACAAATCGGCTTATCTGCATCCATACGCAGATACTAACGGAAGAGCCTCGAAGCCTCGAGTCAATGCCAACCCTGGGTCGTGAGCGGCTCCACGCGCCCGCAGGCGGATCGTCAAGTGGGCGGGATCTCTTTCCAGCGATAATGCTCCGATGGAGATTGAGCTGCGGAAGGCTGTTGCGGACGATGAGGGTTGGCTCTTTGAGCTTCACGAAGCTGCCCATCGCGAACTCGTTGAGGCAGCTTACGGGCCTTGGGTCGTCGAGCAGCAGGAGGAGTTCTTTCGCCCGCTTGTCGATGACCACGAGGTGTTCGTGGTGGTCGCGGAGGGTCACGACGTCGGTGCTGTCTATTTGGGTGAGCGCGACGGTGATACCTGGCTTGAGCTGATCGAGGTTGAGCCCGCGCATCAGGGCGAGGGCATCGGGGCGGCAGCGTTGCGCTGGGTCGTGAGCGGATCGGCGGACCGCGGTCGTGGAACCTTGCTGCAGGTGCACCGGATTAATGACGGCGCGAAGCAACTCTATGAGCGCGAGGGCTTCGCGAGCGTCGGTGAGACGCCGACTCATCACTTGCTTCGCCGTCCCTGAGATCGACTATGCGGCTGCCGGTTCGGTCGCCTTTGGTTGGTAGAGGTGCCGTCGCGGATCATTGCGTAGAGGACGTCGGAGCGGCGTCGGGCGAGGGCGATGAGGGCTTGGTTGTGGCGTTTGCCTTGGGCGATCTTGCGGTCGTCGTGGGCGCGCGATTCCGGGTCCCCCTGCGTGCCGTGTGTTCGCCGTCGCCGATCGGCTGCCCAGTGGATGAGCGGGATGCCCGTTTAGCCCGCGCGATGAGATGCCCGATCGGGGTGCGTCAACTGCAGCACCGCCGGAAGCACGATTCCGAGCCATTTGGCGGATCTGCCAAGTCCCGGCCATATGTCGCGGAAGCCGCCATCTCCGCTCGGAACCTCCGAGAACATACCCGATCGGCATGTTCCGAGCCGAATGTCCTGTCGAGATCCGGAACCGGTGAGACCGGGCGTCGTCGGTGCCGTTGCAGGACCTCGTCCGAAATACAGTCTCGGCTGCGTGGGGTAAGCTTATGTCCGTGAGAACGTGCGTCGGATGCCGTTCCCGCGCCCCCCGATCCTCTCTTCTGAGGGTCGTCGCCCGGAATTCGCACCTCGTGGTGGATGAGTCCGCCCGGATGCCCGGTCGAGGAGCGTGGTTGCATCCGACTTCCGAGTGTCTCGACAAAGCAATCCGGCGCAGGGCCTTCGGGCGTGCGCTCCGGGTTGAAGGACCTCTGGACACCCGGCCACTAGAGAACAGGCTGAACGGCTAATGGACAACTGATGAGCGGCTCGAAATGAGACCCGTCCACCACTAAGGCTTGCCCCTGCTCGGGCAAGCCCCGAACAGGAGAATTGTGGCTGCAAAACCACGTGTACATGAGATCGCGAGCGAGCTCGGCGTCGACAGCAAGGTCGCCCTCGCGAAGCTCAAGGAACTCGGCGAATTCGTCAAGGGACCGTCGTCGAGCATCGAGCCCCCCGTGGCTCGCAAGCTGAGGGCTGCCCTCCAGGCAGAGGGCGCCAGTTCTGCTGCGCCCGCTGAGGCGTCCAAGCCCGTTGCGACCCCGGCGTCGAGGCAGTCCGGCACGCCCGCGACGGTGCCCGCCGGTGCTGCCGCGCCGCGCCCCGCAGCGCCCAAGCCGCCGGCCGCAACGCCGGCCCCGGCTCCGGCGCCCGCCGCTGCCGAGGCGAAGCCCGCTGCTGCGAAGTCGGCGGATGCGAAGCCCGCGAGCCCGAAGCCGGCCGATTCCGCGCCGCGTCCCGGTGGTCCGCGTCCCGGTGGTCCGCGTCCGGGTAACAACCCGTTCTCGAGCTCGCAGGGCATGGGTCAGCGCCCGGCAGGCACGCCGCGTCCGGGTAACAACCCGTTCTCGAGCTCGCAGGGCATGGGTCAGCGCCCGACGCCGGGCAACATCCCGCGTCCGCAGGCTCCTCGTCCCGGTTCGCCGCGGCCCGGCGGCCCGCGTCCGGCAGGCGCCGGGCAGCGCGGGCCGCGTCCGGGTGGCGCAGGCGGCGGTCGTCCAGGTGGCTTCCAGCGTCCCGGCGGTGCCGGCGCAGGAGCCGGTGCGGGCGCCGGCGCAGGCGGCTTCAACCGTCCGGGTGGCGGCTTCGGCGGCCCTCGTCCCGCAGGTGGCGGCGGCCGTGGTCGTGGCCCAGGCGGCGGCACGGCCGGTGCGTTCGGCCGTGGTGGCAGCAAGAGCAAGTCGCGCAAGTCGAAGCGGACGAAGAGAGCCGAATTCGAGATGCGGGAGGCCCCGTCGCTCGGTGGCGTCAGCGTTCCCCGCGGCGACGGCAGCACGGTCATCCGTCTGCGTCGCGGCGCATCCATCAGCGACTTCGCCGACAAGATCGACGCGAGCCCCGGCAACCTCGTGACCGTTCTGTTCCACCTCGGTGAGATGGCGACGGCCACGGAGTCGCTCGACGAGGCGACGTTCGAGGTGCTCGGTGCAGAGCTGGGCTACAAGATCCAGGTCGTGTCGCCCGAGGACGAAGACAGGGAACTGCTCGAGGGCTTCGACATCGACCTCGATGCCGAACTCGAAGACGAGTCCGACGAGGACCTGAAGGCGCGCCCGCCCGTGGTCACCGTCGTCGGCCACGTCGACCACGGAAAGACGCGCCTGCTGGACGCGATCCGTCAGACCAACGTCATCGCAGGCGAGGCCGGCGGCATCACGCAGCACATCGGTGCGTACCAGGTGTCGACGGAGCACGACGGCTCCGAGCGTGCCATCACCTTCATCGACACCCCTGGCCACGAGGCGTTCACCGCCATGCGTGCCCGCGGTGCGCAGGTGTCCGACATCGCGATCCTCGTGGTCGCGGCGGATGACGGCATCATGCCCCAGACGATCGAGGCACTGAACCACATGCAGGCGGCCGACGTGCCGATCGTGGTCGCGGTGAACAAGATCGACAAGCCGGATGCCAACCCCGCCAAGGTGCGCCAGCAGCTCACCGAGTTCGGTCTGGTCGCCGAGGAGTACGGCGGCGACACGATGTTCGTCGACGTCTCCGCACGCGAGAACATCGGCATCACCGACCTGCTCGACGCAGTCCTGCTCACCGCCGACGCCGGTCTCGACCTGCGGGCGAACCCGGACAAGGATGCCCGTGGCGTGGCCATCGAGGCCAAGCTCGACAAGGGCCGTGGTGCGGTTGCCACCGTGCTCATCCAGTCCGGAACGCTGCGCGTCGGCGACTCGATCGTCGCCGGAACCGCTTACGGCCGCGTGCGTGCCATGCAGGACGAGAACGGCGACGCCGTCATCGAGGCGCTTCCGTCGCGTCCGGTCCAGGTGCAGGGTCTGTCGAGCGTTCCGCGTGCAGGTGACACCTTCCTCGTCACCGAGGAGGACCGCACCGCACGCCAGATCGCCGAGAAGCGCGAGGCAGCCGAGCGTAACGCCCAGCTGGCGAAGGCGCGCAAGCGCATCAGCCTCGAGGACTTCACCCGTGCTCTCGAAGAGGGCAAGGTCGAGTCGCTCAACCTCATCATCAAGGGTGACGTCTCCGGTGCCGTCGAGGCTCTGGAGGAGTCGCTGCTCAAGATCGAGGTGGACGACAGCGTTCAGCTGCGCATCCTGCACCGCGGTGTGGGTGCGATCACCGAGAGCGACATCGATCTCGCGACGATCGACAACGCGATCGTCATCGGGTTCAACGTGCGCCCCGATGTCAAGGCCCGCGAGCGTGCAGCCCGCGAGGGCATCGACGTGCGGTTCTACTCCGTCATCTACAACGCCATCGACGACATCGAGAACTCGCTCAAGGGCATGCTCAAGCCCGAGTTCGAAGAGGTGCAGTCCGGTGTGGCCGAGATCCGCGAGGTGTTCCGCTCCTCGAAGTTCGGCAACATCGCCGGTGTGTACGTGCGCAGCGGAACCATCACGCGCAACGCCAAGGCGCGGGTCATCCGCGATGGCGTGGTCGTGGGGGACAACCTCGCGATCGAGTCGCTGCGTCGGTTCAAGGACGACGTCACCGAGGTCCGCACGGACTTCGAAGCCGGTATCGGCCTCGGCAAGTTCAACGACATCCAGGTCGGCGACGAGATCGAGACGATCGAGATGCGCGAAAAGCCGCGGGTCTGACGGCAGACCAAACGGGAACGGGGTTCCCGCTCGGCATTCCCTTCGGGAAGCGAGCGGGGACCCCTACCCGGATTCCCCTGAAGGGAATGCCGAACCCCGAGAATCACGTCGGTGGACGTGTTCAGCTGGGCGATCGCACGTGAGGGAAAGAAGAGTAAGGGGAGAAGGATGGCGGACGAAGCACGGGCACGCAAGCTCGCAGACCGCATCAAGGAGGTCGTCGCCAAGAGGCTGGACAAGGGTCTTCGCGACCCCCGGCTGGGCTTCGTGACCATCACGGATGTGCGCGTCACCGGCGATCTTCAGCACGCCAGCATCTTCTACACCGTGTACGGCACAGAGCAGGAGCGCACCGATTCTGCAGCGGCTCTGAAAGCCGCGACGGGAATGCTCCGCACGGAAGTGGGCAGGAACATCACGACCCGCCTGACCCCGTCGCTCGAGTTCATCCTCGACGCGATCCCGGAGAACGCAGAGCACATCGAGGGCCTGCTGCGGGAGGCTCATGAGCGCGACGCGCAGGTGGCAGGGCTGGCGGCATCCGCTCAGTATGCGGGCGACGAGGATCCCTACGTCAAGCCGCGGGAGCTCGACGAGGACGAGTAGGCCGCGTCCAGGCGCGTCGGTCCCCGAGGCTCCGACGGCCTCGATGCCGTACGAGTCTCACTCGCTCGAGGCGTTTCCTTGACGGCGCTGAGCGCCGTACAGGTCCCGTAAGAGCGCCGCCTCGGCGCCGTGATGAATCAGCTCGTCGGCGACGTGGAATACGAACGATCGACGCGACGCCGATCCGTACGGTCCGGCGGGTTCGCCGATCGGTTCGGCGAGTGACTGCTCCCCGGCGGTGACGAGAACGCCGCGCCACCAGCGGAATGCGGCAGTCAGACGGGCGAGTGCCTCGTCGGCGCCGCGCGCATGACCGCCATTCGGACGGGTGCCGGTCGCGACACCGAGCCAGCCCGCGTTCCGTTCCTCGGCGAGCATGTCGGCAATGTGGTCGAGCCTCCACCGCAGTCCCACCCGGTCATCCGAGGTGGGCAGCCACGCCCATTCGTCGTCGGTGAGGCCGTCCATGCGAGTGGCGAGCCTATCGAAGACGTGGTCGAACACTTCGGTGAGGTCATCGCGTTCGGGCGTCATCGTTGTCTCCCTCAGACGAAGCGGATGCCCTGCTGCAGCCGCGTGCGCAACTCGAAGAGGGTCGTGCCGTCGGGCCGCGGGGTGTCGGCGACGCCGGTGCGAAGCAGATGGGCCACGACGGATGCCTGCACCGCGACGAGCGTGATCCCTCGCGACCGACCCACGACAGTGATCGCCTGCTCGAGGTCGGAATCCGGCAGGACGACGGCCGCGATCGTGAACTTGACACCCGCCGCCCTGCCGAGCGTGCGAGCGCGTCCGGCGAGCTCGTGAAGCGGCTGCCGCTGGAATCCGGATGCCTCGCCCTGCGGCACGAGATCCCCCCGCCGCACGATCGCCGGGGTCGCCCAGTCCTCCGACTGCACGGCGAACAGGCCGGTCGGACCGAGCACGACGTGGTCGATCTTCTCAACACGGCCTTCGGAGGCGGCGAGCCTGCCCGTGGCATCCACGTCGTGCCACACCGTGTAACCGATGCCGAGCGAGGTGAGGGCGCGCGCCGTGTTCTCCTCGGCGATGGCGTCCGCTAGTGCGTGGCGGATCTCGCGCGGCGCCGTACGGACCAGTGCCGGGTCGTACGGATCCGCAAGCTGCTGCCCGCGTCCGACCCACTCTCGGATGAGCGTCAGGTAGCGCTCCCGGGAGAATCCGCCTGGATGCCCGTACGCGCGGGTCTGCGGTCGCGACGGCTGCTGCGGTGGGCGCGGCGGTTGCGGTGCCCACGTGTGCTGCGGCTCGCGAACCACGTGTCCGCGGTCGTATTCGGCGCGGCCCTCCGGCGTTCCGATGACCGCCCACGCGCGCTGGACCGCGACGAACAGCGCGTCGGATCCACCGGTGTCGGGGTGAGCCTGACGGAGCATGCGGCGGTAGGCCTTGCGCAGCTCGTCCTGGCTCGCCGATGTCGGCACTCCGAGCACGTCGTACGGCGAGGCGGAAAGCGGGCTGTCAGGCATCGAGGATTTAGCCTAAGGCTTACCGTCCGCCCGACGCTGTGACCGGGGCGGGTCTCATTCGGGTGTCGGATGAGAATCGGTCCGTCGAGGATCGGCCGGATGACCGGTGCGTCGTCTCGCCGACGCGGGTCCCCTCGCCGGCGAACGAGCGCCGGTAGGCGGTGGGCGCCACGCCCACCTCACGGGCGAAGTGATGCCGGAACAGAGTGCCGCTGCCGAAACCGCACGCGGCGGCGATCTCGTCGATCGGGGCATCCGTCGTCTCCAGCAGGAGGCGTGCGTGCAGCACGCGCTGACCGGTGAGCCACTGCATCGGGGTGACGCCGGTCTCGGCCACGAATCGGCGGGCGAACGTACGTGTTGACATGTGGGCGCGCTGGGCCAGCACGGCGACAGAGTGCTGCTGGTCGAGGTGGTCGTTCATGTAGGCGAGCACGTCGACGAGCTCATCGCAGTCGGCCTCCGGCACGGGACGGGGAATGTACTGCCGCTGTCCGCCGTCGCGCTGCGGGGGGACGACCATGTTGCGGGCGATGACGTTCGCGACCTCGCTGCCGAGCTCGCGACGTACCAGGTGCAGGCTCGCGTCGATGCCCGCCGCGGTGCCGGCCGACGTCACGATGTCGCCGTCGTCGACGAAGAGCACGTCTTCGTCGACCCGCGCGGTGGGATGCCGTCGCTGCAGCTCGTCCGCGTAGCGCCAGTGCGTGGTGCACGGGCGTCCGTCGAGCAGGCCGGCGGCACCGAGCACGAAGGCGCCTGAGCAGGCGCTGAGCATGATCGCACCCCGTGCCGATGCCCGTCGCAACGCGTCGAGCAGCTCTGGAGGATACGCATCGTCGGGACGGATGGTCGCCGCCGGCACGGCGATCACGTCGGCGTCGTCCAAGGCGGTGAGGTCGAACGCCGGTGTCACCGGCACGCCGATCTGCGTCGTGACCGGCCGGCCGGCCTCGACCCCGCAAACCCGGAAATCGATCGGCGGGATGTCGGTGTACCAGCTGCGATCCAGGCCGAAGACCTCGCCGAAGAGGCCGAACTCGAAGATGGCGAGGTCGTCGATGACGGGCACTGCCACGCTGCGCAACATGGCAGACAGTCTAGTGGCGGAATCTTTGCGAGGAGCGTCTCTCTGCCATATAGTGGCTGTATATATACGAACGTAACGTGAGAGTCATGACAGAGCACACGGCATCCATCCCGACCTTCGGTGGACCTTCATCCCGCACCCGCCGCCCGCTGCAGGGCATCGAGCACGGCTACATCCAGCGGCCCGCCCGGCACGAGACGTTCTCGTTGTGGAAATGGTTCTCGGCCGAGCTCGAGCACAACGGGCGCAGGGCATCCCGCGACAGCGATCGTGCCTACCGCGACCTGCAGGCCGTCCGCGACCGCTCGGAGTGGTGAGAACCCGGCCGCTCGCTCGAGCAGCTGGTCCGACGGCCCGATCGTCCGCTCAGTCAGGCAGGGAGAGCCCGTCCGGCCCGGACGCCACGAGTCCGTCGGAGAGCAGTCCGGAGAGCGCACGGTCCCGCTGCGTCGCCTCCGGCCAGAGCGGCTCGAGCTCCTCGGTCGACAGGGGTCTTCGAGCCGACCCGAGCGCCCGCAGAAGGATGCCGCGCGCCTGCCTGTCGCTTCCCTCGTACCGCTTCTGCACGGCCCGTCTCGCGCCCAGGTAAGCGGGTGCACCCGCCCCGCGCCACGCGCACAGGTCGGCGACCGGGCACGCGTCGCAACGCGGT
Source organism: Planctomonas sp. JC2975 (assembly GCF_012985205.1). NCBI lineage: Bacteria > Bacillati > Actinomycetota > Actinomycetes > Micrococcales > Microbacteriaceae > Planctomonas > Planctomonas sp. JC2975. Next base: position 444,244 of record NZ_JABEKS010000002.1, read on the forward strand.
GAACGCGCCGTGCACACGACGGCCCCGAGTTCCATCGCCGCGGCGTTGAACACACGCGCCTCGGACGGATCGGCCGGGAGCACGGCATCCATCGCCGCCAGGTCGCGCCGCGCGTTCGGCGGTGCGGGCTCGCCCTGACCGTCGACGCAGCGGGCCAGCACGCGGCGCACATTCGTGTCGACCACGGGGTGCCGCTCGCCGTACGCGAAGGCCGCGACCGCTCTCGCCGTGTAGTCGCCGATGCCAGGAAGCGCCAGCAGCGCGTCGACGTCCCTGGGCACGACGCCCCCGTGGCTCTCCGTGATCGCCGTCGCGCAGGCGTGCAAGCGGAGCGCGCGACGCGGATATCCGAGCCCCGCCCAGGCGCGGATCGCCTCGGACTGCGGCGTCGCGGCGAGGTCCGCCGGGGTCGGCCAGCGATCCAGCCATTCCCTCAACCGAGGGATCACGCGCACCACGGGCGTCTGCTGCAGCATCACCTCGCTGACGAGGATGCCCCATGCACCGAACCCGGGCCGCCGCCACGGCAGATCGCGCGCTTCGAGCCGGAACCAGGCATTGAGAGAGCGCGTCAGCTCCGCTGCGGATGCCGCCTCGCTCACCGTCTGCATCGCTCCAGCGTACGGAGCTGTGCGGGCTCGCGCCGACCCGGGCCGCACACTTTAGGCTTGCGGCATGCAACTGGCGACCACTCCGCGCACCGCGTTCCTGCGCGACCTCCGTGCCGAGATCGTGCACAACTATCCGGCCGGGCGGGTCGTCATCGCCATCGACGGCGCAGAGGGGTCGGGAACCGCGGAGTTCGGCGACGACCTGGCAGCCGTCTACCGCGAAGCAGGTACGGACACGGCGCGTGCATCGATGCGCGACTTCCACCTGCCGAGGGCCACCAGGCACGAGCACGGTCGGGCGGATCCAGGTGACTACTACGAGCGGTCCTTCGACTATGCGACGCTGCGTCGCGTGCTGATCGATCCGTTCCGTCTCGGCGGATCGACCGGCTTCCAGACGCGTGCGTTCGACGTGACGCGGGACGCACCCGTCGTCTCCGAGTGGCAGACCGGTCCCGCGGACATCGCGCTCATCATCGACGGGCCGTTCCTGCTGCGTCCGGAAATCAGCGGCGCCTGGAACTTCTCGGTGCTCCTCGACGTTCCGCTCGCGGAGGCGTACGCGCGACTCGCGGCGAGTCAGGGCAGGGATCCGGACCCCGAGGCACAGTCCAACGCCCGCTATGTCGGCGGTTGGCGGCGCTACGGCGCTGAGGTCGAGCCGCAGTACCTCGCGTCGGCGGTGGTGGATGCCGTCGACCCGGCGCATCCGCTCAGGGAGTACCCGGACACGGGGTGCGCCTGCTTCTGAGTGCCGAACGGCACCGTGCCCGCCACGACGACCTCGAGCCCGACACGACCAGCATGACCGCGACGTGACGTCGTCGCAGGCTCAGCGCAACGGGAGAACTGATGCCTCTTCCCGGCTCAGATACCCCTCGGTCGATTCGAGCCGGTGCATGGCATCGACGATCGCGGCGTTCACGGGAGCGCTGCGTCCGATCGCCTGTGCCGCTCGCACGACGGCGCCGTTGAGGTAGTCGATCTCGGTGGTGCGTCCACGTCGGCGACTCTGCAGCGTCGACCCGAGGTTCGGCACCGGACCCATGCGGCGCGCCATGAGCGCGGGCAGCGCATGTGCGGCCCCGAGGGGGAGTGACGAGAAGACCCGCAGCAGCGGGTCGCTCAACCCCTGAACGTTCGCGTAGCGCACGCCTGAGGCGAGCCCGATCCGCACGGTCTCGCGCATCGACGCGGTCACCACGCGCCCGAGCTCTCTATCGCGAATGGTCTCCTGCACGCTGAGGCCGGTGAGCGCAGGTATGGCGTTCACCATGTTGACAACGAGCTTCGACCACTGGGCGCCGAGGAAGTTGCTGGTCGCGACGGTCGGCATGACCGTGCCGAGAAGGGAGGCCGCGGCGCGGGCGGCATCCGTCGGCTCACCCGGTCCGTCGCCGAGGTAGGTGCTGCCTGTCGCCGTGACCGTGACGTGGCCCGGCTCCACGTACTGCGAGGCGTAGAGGGCGAGCCCGCCGACGAGCTCCGAGTCCGGCAGGAAGCCGGTCGCCACCTCGAGCGCGTCGAGTCCGTTCTGCACGACCACGACCGTGATGCCGCGCAACAGCTCGGCGTTCTCGTCCAGAGCGGATGCCGCGTCCTGCGCCTTCGTGCACACGAACGCGAGCTGGGGTGCGGCCTCGAGCCGCTCCGACGCCTCGATGCGGGCGAGGTGATCGCCCCACGCGCCGTCGAACCTGAGGCCGTTCTCGCGGATGGCGGCCAGGCCATCGCCCCGTGCGGTCACGGCGACCTCGTGCCCTGCCCGATCCAGGAGAGCGGCGATCGTGCCGCCGATGGCCCCTGCCCCGATGATGCCGATCCGCATCCGGTCAGCTTAGGGCTCGCGAGAGGCGTGCCTGCGCGGAGGCAGAGGAAGCGCATCCGCTGGAGGTGGCCGAGGCGGACCCGGTGCCCGTGCCGGCCGTGCGAGGCGGTGGGCACGGGCACCTGTGCCGCGATCAACCGATGGACGCGCCGGCGGTGACTTCGTCGAGATCCTCGGCCTCGGCGGCGAGCTCGCTGGTCTGCGCAGTGCGCTCGACCTTCCGTTCCGGTCGTCCGACAGGGAGGAACAGGGCGATGACGGCGGCTCCCGCAAGCACCGACGCTCCCACGATGACGGCGGGGATCGCTGCGCTCACGTAGCCGGTCGGCGTCAGAGTTCCGCCCGCGCCCATGAACACCGCGGTGAGCACTGCGACGCCGAGGGAGACGCCGATCTCTCGCAGGGTGGCGTTCGTGCCGGAGGCCTTCGCGTGGTCCTTCTCGCCGAACCCGGCGAGCACGGCCGTCGAACTCGGCGCGAAGACGAGTCCCATGCCGATGCCGGCCAGCAGGAACGGGGCCACCATCGCGGAGTACGGCTCGTCGGGAGCGATGACCGCTGCCAGCCAGAACATCGCGACCGCCTGGAAGACGAGTCCGACGACGATGGGCAGGCGGGTGCCGAAGCGCGGAACGATGACAGCGCCGGTCAACGGTGCGATGACCATCGGCGCGAGGGTCCACGGCATGGTCATGAGTCCCGCCTCCAGCGCGGTGTGGCCCTGCACCACCTGCAGGAACTGGATCAGGATGAAGACGGCTCCGAAGATCCCGAAGCTGAAGGTCACGCCAACCAGATTCGCGACCGAGAAGCTCCGGTTGCGGAACAGTCCGAGCGGAAGCAGCGGAGCGGTCGCCCTGGATTCCCACCAGACGAATCCGAGCAGAAGGACACCGCCGCCGATCAGCGCGGCCAGCACCTCGCCGCTGTCCCAGCCCGCGTCGTTGCCGCGGACGATGCCGAACACGACGGCGAAGACCCCGACACCGACGAGCACCACGCCGAGCACGTCGGCCCGCAGCCTGGCACCGAACGAGTTGGGCAGTGCGAGGAGTGCGAGCGGCAGGGCGATGATCCCCACCGGCACGTTGATCCAGAAGATGGCCTGCCAGTTCCAGCCCTGCACGATCGCGCCGCCGATCAGCGGTCCGAGAGCGACGCCGAGGCCGGAGATCCCGCCCCAGATGCCGATCGCTGCGGGACGGATGCGCTCGCTCACCGATCCGGCGAGGAGCGTGAGCGACAGCGGCATGACGGCTGCCGCTCCCGCTCCCTGGATGGCGCGGAACATGATCAGCTCGCCGGGGGAGGTGGCCAACGCCGCCGCGGCGCTAGCGAGGGTGAAGACGCCGAGTCCGACGACGAAGACGGTGCGCCTGCCGAGCCGATCGCCGAGGGCGACGGCGAGCAGGATGAACGTCGCGAACGAGAGGCTGTAGGCGTTCACGACCCACTGCAGCTCCTCGATCGAGGCCTTCAGATCCATGGCGATCCTCGGCAGCGCGTTCGTGACGACCAAGTTGTCGAGCGTCGCCATGAACATGGGCAAGGATGCCGCCAGGATGGCGAGCCAGGTGGGCACCCGCCTGCGTGGTGCCGCCGCGATCTCTGCGGTCATGATGCAGTCCCTCTCGTTAGGGTGAAGACTGAGTGGGTGATGTAATCGAATGATTACAAGATGGACAGTAGTAATCGACTGATAACATGTCAAGCATGACCAGCGAATCCGACCGCGTCGCCGATGCCGCGCTCGAGTCCGAGCAGGCGACCGACGTGCCGACCAAGCAGGAGCGCGTGCCGGCCGCGGTGCGGCGGGAGCAGATCCTGGAGGCCGCGAGCCACGTCTTCGGCGAACGCGGCTACGTCGGCGCCACCACCGATCAGGTCGCACGGGCGGCGGGCATCAGCCAGCCGTACGTGGTGCGCATGTTCGGATCGAAGGAGAACCTGTTCGCAGCGGTGCTGGATCGCGCGCTCGACAAGCTCATGGAGGCCTTCCACGGCGCCCTTGCGGAGACCGACGACATCGACGACCGCACTGTGGTGACCACACGCCTCGGTGCCGCGTACGCCGACCTCATCAGCGACCGCGGCATCCTGCTCTCCCTCATGCAGGGGTTCATCTCCGGGCACGATGCCGTGATCGGGGCGAAGGCGCGAAGCGGATTCCTCGCCATCTACCAGTTGCTGCGCGACGAGGCAGGCATGGAGCCGGACGAGATCGTGGACTTCCTCGCGCACGGCATGCTGTTCAACACCCTGATCGCCATGCACATGGTCGACGAGTTCGGCTCGGACGACCCGTGCATCCGCGAGTTGCTCACGCACACGTTCCGCACCAAGCTGGACATCGTGGTGAACACGGTGACCGGTATCTCCGCTTCGGAAGCGCACGCTGCTGCGATGGCGTCGCACGCGCGGGCGACCGCGTGAGCGCACCGAACGGCATCCTCGTAGTCGACAAACCGGGGGAGTGGACCAGCCACGACGTCGTCGCGCGCGTGCGCCGTCTCGCCGGAACCCGCAAGGTCGGCCACGCGGGAACGCTCGACCCGATGGCCACTGGGGTGCTGATCCTCGGACTGGGACCGTCGACTCGTCTGCTCACGTACATCGTGGGGGCCGACAAGGAGTATCTGGCGACCGTGCGCCTCGGGGCTTCCACGACGACGGACGACGCGGAGGGCGAGAACCTCGGCTGGGCTCCGGCGGCCCGGGTGCGGGCGATCACGCCCGACCGACTCGCGGCGGCCGTCGCCCATCTCACCGGCGAGATCGACCAGGTGCCGTCGAGCGTGTCCGCCATCAAGGTCGACGGCAAGCGCGCGTACGCGAAGGTCCGCGTGGGCGAACAGGTCGAGTTGAAGGCCCGGCCCGTCACCGTTTCGGAGTTCGAGGTGCTCGACACGCGCGAGGCGTCCGTCGGTGACGCCCTCGCTCTCGACGTCGATGTGCGGGTCGTGTGCTCGTCGGGCACCTACGTGCGTGCCCTCGCGCGCGACCTGGGTGTCGCGCTGCTCACCGGCGGCCACCTGACCGCACTGCGGCGCACGCGCGTCGGACCGTTCGCCGTGACGGATGCTCGCCCCCTCGAGAACCTCGACGTCGCCCAGACACTCATCGCGCCGGCCGATGCGGCATCCGCACTCTTCCCCGTGCTCGCGCTCTCTGCAGAGCAGGCCACCGACCTCGGTCACGGCAAGCGGATCGGGGTCGACGCACCGGATGCGGACACCGCAGCGGCCGTCGCTCCTGACGGCCGACTGGTCGGGCTGGCCGCGGTACGCACGGGATCCGCCCGCACGATCGTGAACTTCCCCGACGCGGGACAGCAGGAACAGGAGTCCCGTTGATCGAATGGTTCACGGCAGTGCAGGTCGTCGTGGCTGTGCTGGCGGGTCTGCTGTGCCTCGTCGTCGGCTTCATCGGAAAGCCGCCGAACGACCTCACGCTCGGCGCGATCGTGCTGGTCGAGCTGCTGCTCATCGTGCAGTTGGTGGTCACGATCGTGGCGCCGCTGGTCGGCAACCCTCCGACCGGGTCGCTCGCCGAGTTCTACATCTATCTGGTCTCCGCCCTGCTGCTCCCACTTGCCGGGGGCTTCTGGGCGCTCATCGAGCGAACCCGCTGGAGCACCGTCGTGCTCGGCGTCGTCGGGCTCGCGATCGCGGTGATGCTTTACAGGATGGGCCAGATCTGGTTCGTGCAGGGCACGCCCTGAGCGAGGGCCGGAGGATGTCTCGGCCGTCGTCCGCATCCGCCGGTCATCGTGCCCTCGGCTGGAAGCTCCTTCGTGGAGCGGACGCCCGGCGTCCAGCCTGGATAATGGAAGGCGATGTCTGAGAATCCCCCCGCACGCTCCGCCGCCACTGCCCCCGGTTCGTCGGCGGCCCGTCCCGTTCGGCGAATGACCGGCGTGGGCCGCGTTCTGGTTGTCGTGTACGGCATCCTCGCACTCGCCGCCACAGGACGCAGCGTGTTCCAGATCATCGACCACTTCCAGGCCGCACCCGTGGCGTTCACGCTCTCCGCCTTCTCCGCAGTGGTCTACATCGTCGCGACGATCGCGCTTATCGCACCCGGCCGCGCGTGGTACCGCGTCGCGTGGATCACGATCTCCATCGAGCTGGCCGGAGTGCTCATCATCGGCACCCTGAGCACGTTCGTTCCCGCCGCGATCGGCATGAGCGCGATCGATCCGTTCGGCCAGGATTCAACAGTGTGGTCCGCCTACGGTGCCGGCTACTTGTTCATCCCGCTCGTGCTGCCGGTGCTCGGGATGCTCTGGCTGGCGAAGCACAGACCGGCTCCGGCATCCGCCGACTCCGTCGCGCCGGCGCCGGCGGACTCCGCCTCTGCAGATTCCACACCCCTGGCATGAGCGCCGGCATGCAGGTCTTCCGCTCGATCGAGGACATCCCGGACGACTTCGGCCCGAGTGCGGTCACCGTCGGCAAGTTCGACGGCGTGCACCTCGGCCATCGTGCGGTGATCGGCAGGCTCCTCGCCGTCGCGCATGCACAGCGGCTGGCATCCGTCGTCGTCACGTTCGACCGCAATCCGATGTCGATCGTGGCGCCTGAGCGGTGCCCGGAAGACCTGGTCAGCGTGGAGCAGAAGCTCGAACTGCTCGAGCACACCGGCATCGACGCGGTGCTGGTGCTGACCTTCGACCTCGAACTCTCGCATGTTCCCGCCGAGGACTTCGTGCAGCGCTTCCTCGTCTCGAAGCTGCACACGAAGACCATGCTCGTCGGCAGCGACTTCCGCTACGGCGCCAAGGCCGCCGGTGACGTCGCCCTTCTGCGCGAACTCGGGGCACGGGACGGCTACGAGGTGCAGCTCATCGACGATGTCCGGCCCGACGGGCACGACCGGGTCTCGTCGACATGGATCAGGAGCCTTCTCGCGGAGGGCGACGTGGCGTACGCGGGAATGCTGCTCGGACATCCGCCGACAGTGCGAGGCGTCGTGGTGCACGGCGCGCAGCGTGGGCGTGAGCTCGGGTTCCCGACCGCCAACCTGTCGCCGCAGTGCGAGGGCCTGATCCCTGCTGACGGCGTGTACGCGGGATGGCTGGTCGACGGCGGAGTGCGGCATCCGGCTGCCATCTCGGTGGGCAACAACCCGACGTTCGAGGGTGTGCCGCAACGGCAGGTCGAAGCGTACGTGATCGGCGAGGAGATCGACCTCTACGACCACATCGTCGGCGTCGAGTTCGCCGAGCGCATCCGAGGCATGGTGGCGTTCTCCGGCATCGAGCCGCTCATCAGGCAGATGCGCACCGACGTCGACGAGGCATCGCGGCTGCTGGCAGAGCAATAGAGCGGATCGGATGGCACTCGCGGCCATGGTCCGGTCCGCATTCCGTCGCCGTCAGTTGATGATCTCGCCCCGCTCGTCTTCGCGGAGTGCCGCCAGCCGCTCCCGCCATCCCTGCAGCGCCTCGGAGGTCAATCGCGTCCAGTCGGTGACCTCGGCGAGAATCCTCAGCGGATCACTGCTGCGATAGGAACGGGTCGGATTGCCCGGGAACTTCTTGTCCGTGACGTTCGGGTCGTCTTCGAACGGACCCGTCGGCTCGACGGAGTACACGCGCGGTACGCCGTCGCCTGCCGCGAGTTCGGCGGCGAGACCGGCACCGTCGCGCAACGCGGTGAAGTAGATGTGATTCATGATCACCTCCGGTCGATAGTTCGACCGGAATCCAGCCGTGAGGAGATCGCCCACCTGCAGGTCGGCTTTGGTGCCGTGGAAGAAGGGGCCCTCGTCGCGAGGTGTGCTCATCGCGACAGCCTACGGGGCTGGCCCGCCGCCCGATGTGCCGCCATCGGTTGGCCCAAGCGGTGAAGGAGTCAGTGGAGGGCCGCACGGATTCCTGCCTGGCCTCGAGCATCGCACGGGCGGCCTACGCTGCTCATGGAGCGGAAGGGGGAGGCCGTGTTGAAACAGGTCGCAGCCGGCGTGCACATCCACGAGAGCGGATGGGTGCAGAGCAACACTGTCGTCATCGACGGAACGGACGGCGTACTGCTCGTCGACCCTGGACTGCTCGGCGATGAACTCGACTGCCTCGCGAAGGATCTCTCGGCGTCCGGCCGAGTCGTCCTCGCAGGATTCTCGACGCATCCGCACTGGGATCATCTGGTGTGGCACGACCGGCTAGGAAGCGCCCCTCGCTACGGAACGGCACTCTGCGCCGCCACCGCTCGCGAGCGGCTCTCCGGTGATGTCGCGGCTGTGGCCAAGGCCGTCGGCATCCCCGATCGCGTGCCGCTCGATCGGCTCGGCGACATCCAAGGGCTGCCGGACGGCAGTGCAGAGGTCCCCTGGAACGGACCTTCTGCGATGGTCATCGAGCACGCAGCGTACGCACCGGGGCACGCGGCGCTCCTCGTCGAGGATCGGTACGTGCTCGCGGTGGGCGACATGCTCTCCGACGTCCTGATCCCGATGCTCAGTCCGATGGCGGATGATCCGATCGAGGACTACCTCGTCGCGCTGGAGCTTCTCGAAGCGGTCACGGCGAACGTCAAGGTCGTCGTTCCTGGACACGGCTCCATCGCAGAGGCCGGCGAGATCCAGGCGCGGATCGACAGGGATCGGGCGTATGTCAACGCACTGCGCGATGGCATGCCGACCGCTGACCCGAGAATCCATCGGCCGGCAGACGATCCGTGGGCGTGGGTGGCCGACGTGCATGCGCGGCAGGTCGAGATGATCGCCGCGAAGCGTCATGCCTACGAGATCGACGACGCTGACGACAGCGACTGAGGCGCCGGCTCCAGGCGTCCCGGCGTCAGATGCCGGCGCGCGCCGGAAGCGGGTCGCGCCCGAAGAGGAACAGCACGATCCCCCTGGCCGTGCCCTCGATGATGGGACCGCGCCCGACGGCCCATCCGGCGTCGGCTGCGTACAGCGTGTGCCTGCCGGCGACAGCACGGCGGACCCCAGAGCCGAGCAGCATGCCGCGCAGGGCGATGAGTCGCGTCGCTTCCGGATCCACGTCGATCGGGACGCCGAGCGGCTGCACGATGTCGTAGCTGTGCACGACGGCCTCGACCAGGTCGTTCAGCCCGGTGCGCCCGATCCCCGCCAGGCGGAGTGCCGCGATGTGTCGAAGTCGACGCACGAGTTCCTCAGGACTGGACGCTTCGCCCTCCTGCCGGCTGACCGCCTCGGTGAGTGCACTCGGGCTGGGGCCCGACAATGTCAGCAGCGGCAGCGCCGTGCGCACCATCTCTGAATAGGAACTGCCGAGGCGCCAGACGATGTGGCCTGCGGCGTCTCGAACGGTCCAGCGTTCGCAGAGCGTTGCTGCGCCCCATTCGTCGGGTTCCAGACCCTCCAGCACGGCGGCCAGCTGAACCAGGGTCTGCGCGATCTGCTCTCCGAAGTCTCGTTGCATGGCATCCCTCCGCCCGCGGTCAATCATGGCACGGTGTGTGCCCGGCGGACCGGAACCGTACGCTGGGTGGGGCGCCGGCGACTGGCGGTGCGACGGGACTCGAGGGGGAGGTCGGCGTGAGCACAGGGCGGCCGGCGGCATCCGACGGCGGATTCGCGGGCGGCGCGGTGCCCTCCGGCGCGGATCGGGGGATCGCGCCGATCGCGCTCGGCCTCAACCGGCCGGCCGAACGGCCCTATCGCGGCGGCGCCGGCATCCTGCGGTTCCGCGGCATTCGGCCGAGCGACGCATCGGTGGATGACCCCGGTGCGGATCGGATGCCTGAGGACTTCGTCGCATCGGCGACGGAGGTCTTCGCAGGCGGCGGGGTCGGACTCACGGTGCTGCCGGACGGCACGAGACTGCGCGACGCGTTCGACGCGCATCCGATCGACTACTTCGGTGAGGCGCACGTCGCCGCGTTCGGCGCGGATCCCATGCTGCTCGTCAAACTGCTGAACACGGGGGAGCGGCTTTTCGTGCACTTCCACCCGTCAACGGAGTTCGCGCGGAGCACCCTCGACCGTGTCCGTGGAAAGACGGAGGCGTGGATCGTCGTCGACACCGACGAAGCGGGGTACGCGTACCTCGGCTTCCGACGGCAGGTGGACGAGGAAGAGCTTCTCGACTGGTTCGAGCGACAAGATGTCGACGCCATGCTGGCCGCGATGAACCGGATCGAGCTGGCTCCGGGCGACACGCTGTACGTGCCGGCAGGCGTGCCGCACTCGATCGGGCCGGGCATCACGCTTGTGGAGCTGCAGCAGCCCGTCGATCTGTCGATCTTGGTGGAGTACGACGGATTCCCTGGGCTGGACCGACGCGCTGCGCTGCTCGGGCTCGAGCCCGGCGTCGCGTTCTCCGACCTCGACCGCGAGCCGCTGAGTGAGGAGCCGCTTGCCCGATTGGCATCCTGGCGACCGGTGCGCACCGACGGCGACGCCCAGCTGACGGCGTTGTTCCCGCCCGATGCGGACGCCCTCTTTCGTGCCGACCGCATCGAGGTGGACGGCGCGTATCTGCTGCCGGCAGATTTCGCCGTGCTCGTGGTGACCGACGGCGAAGGAGAACTGGGCTGGGCCGGACAGGCGATTCCGCTCGCGCCCGGCCAGACCATCCTCGTGCCTCACGGTGCCGGCGCGACAGTGCTGCGGGGCGCGCTCGGCGTTCTGCGGTGCCGGCCACCGCATCCGGAAGCGCATTCGCCGTCGGGCGGGCGCTAAGCGTCGGCACGAGCGCGAACATGAGCATCGCGCTCGGCGCCGCTGAGCGGGTTGAAGCTGCCGCGACGGGCACGACGATTCGCGGATCCGTCACCTGAGCGCCGCAAGGTTCGCAGAGTCGGGGTTCAGCCGCTCGGCGATGCGGATCGCGGATCCGATGCCGCTCTCGTGCGAGTCGACGTCCTCGACGTACGAGCCCGCGAACCACAGGCCGCCCAGTCCCTGCAGCGCCGGCAGCAGGGACTGCGATCGATAGTAACCAGGCGTCAACCGGGGGTGATGGAACTCGAACTCGGCGTGTAGGAGCGAAGGTCGCCGGTCGCTGAATGTCGCCCAGCTCTTGAAGTAGGGGAACTCGCCACTGTGCCGGCACCAGATCGTGGCCTCGCAGTTCGGTCCGTCGTGTCGCGCGTTGTACACCGACCAGTTCGACTTCTTGCGGGGCATCCAGGACGTGTCGGAGTGCACCAGGATGCGCGTCGACGCGTACGGGAACCCGGCGACCACCTCGCGAAGTCGGTCCGCGTCGGGCAGCGTCGCGAGGAGGGCGAGCGCTTCGAAGGCAGGCGTGGCCAGTATGACGGAATCGAACTCGTGCTGCGCGCCGGAGGCCTCGGTAAGCTGCCACCGCCCATGGCTTCGCTGCAGGGGTCGCAGCTCGACACGACGACGAATGGTCGTCGTCTGCAGCCGATTCAGCAGGGGCTGCACGTAGGCGTCGACACCACCGGTGAGTTCCTGCAGGCCGAACGGCCGCAGCGCGCCTTCCGGCTGCACGTGCACCGGATACCTGAGCGCGGCGCGTGCCGAGAACGCCTTCACCTCGGCGATCGGCACACCGCTGACAGCGGCCATCCAGGGATAGACGACTTCGTCCTTGACGAACCGGGAGACGGGTTGCGGCTCGAGGAACTCGTCGAGCGTTGTCGTCCAGTCGTCGGCGTCGTCGAGGGCGCGCGCGGCTCTGGTGACGCTGCGCACGGCGAGCATCCGCTGCAGACCGAGAGGATCGAGCACGGATGAGACGCGCAACGGCGACAGGGTCGGAGTGACGAAGACGTCGCGGTGGAGGCCGGTCGAACCGACCGTCACCGACGCCGGTGCCGACTCCCGCGTCACGCGCAGCAGTTCCAGCAGACGAATGAAACGCGGGTACATGGCAGGAGCGATGTAACCGAACGCAGGGTTCACGAAGGCGTGCCGCCCTTCGTGGCCGAAGCGATGGGTGCGGGCATGGCCGCCCAGGAGATCGCGGCGCTCGAAAAGGGTGACCTCATGCGCGGAATCGAGCAGAAGCGCCGAGGCGAGTCCGGCAATACCCGCACCGACGATCGCGATCCTCATGATGGAACATCTATTCCGTTCCCCTCGCCGATGCCAGCCCCCGTCCGCGGGCGACGTCGCACGGGCATCCCCTTTCGAAGGGCCCATGCGTCGAGGCCGGCTCCGGCTCGAGCGACGGCGTCACGTTCCGGATGAGCGTCAGGGCCGACGCCCGAACACAGGGGGGTGCCGTCTGAAAGACTGGGGTGTGATCCTCCCGAACACTGCGCAGCCGCAACGCCCCGGTCCGCTCTGGGCAGGGCGGACCCTCGCGCTCCTCGGCATCCTGCTCGTCGCCGCGAATCTCCGGGCAGCCGTCACCGCGCTGTCGCCGATCTTCGACGAGATCACCCACGACGTGCCGTTCGGAGCGGCCGGGATCGGCCTGCTCGGTGCGCTGCCGCCGATCTGCTTCGCCGTGTTCGGGCTGGTCGCTCCGCTCTTCACGCGGAAGACGAGCCTCGAGGTCATCATCACGGCCGCACTTGCTGCCATCGTCGTCGGCGACGTCACCCGCGGCCTCTCGGTCTCCTTCTGGATGCTCGTGGCCGGAAGCGTGCTCACATTCGCCGGCATGGCGGTCGGCAACGTGCTCCTTCCGCCGCTGGTCAAGCGTTACTTCCCGGACCGGATCGGTCTGATGACCTCCCTGTACGCGACCGTCCTGGCAGTCAGCACGCTTGTTCCGCCTCTGCTCGCCGTCCCGGTCGCCGACTCGGTCGGCTGGCGGTACTCGGTCGGAATGTGGGCTCTGCTCGGCGTGCTTGCGGTCCTTCCGTGGCTGGCTATCCTCCTGCGCCGACCGGACGCCCGACACGTCGACGCCGACGTCGAGGAGCCGGGCAAGGCAGAGATGGGGAGAGTGTGGCATGCACCATTGGCGTGGGCGATGGCGGTCACGTTCGCGACATCGTCGCTGAACGCGTACGCCCTGTTCGCGTGGCTTCCCGAACTTCTGCGCGACACGGCCGGTACGGACGCCGCACAGTCCGGCGCACTCCTGTCGTTGTATGCCGGAATCGGCATACCCGCGAGTCTGCTGATTCCGGCGTTGGCGAGCCGTCTGAGAAACGTCGCGTGGCTGATCTACCTGGGAGCGGCGTTCTTCATCGTCGGATATCTCGGTCTCATCCTGCTGCCGAGTACCGCGACCTGGCTCTGGGTGGTCTTCGCGGGGCTCGGTCCGCTGCTGTTTCCACTTTGCCTCGTCCTCATCAACCTGCGCACCCGCACCCACGAGGGCGCCGTCGCCCTGAGCGGATTCGTGCAGGGGCTCGGATACGTGCTCGGCGCGCTCGGGCCGCTGCTCGTCGGAGTGCTGCACGACTTGACGGGTGGATGGCTGTGGCCACTCCTCTTCCTGCTCCTCACCGCGGTCGCCGTGGTCTTCGCGGGTGCTGTCATCGCGCGGCCAGGCATGCTCGAGGACCACGTCGCAGCCAGGGCGCCCCGCGTCTCACGGTGAATGTTGGGTGACGGCTCGGTTCGCCGGGCGCCGCCGAGCATCGTCACGCCAGCACCGCGTGTTTGACTGAACCGGTGAGGACTGTCGTGTGAGCGCTGCCGAACCGGAGAAGGCCGATGCACTCCGACTCGTGCGGGGCCGTGGCGGTGCGACCCGTCTGCTCGTCATCCGGCACGGCCGTCAATACCTCGACGAGCGGATCGGCTGCTCGCCCGATGCCCTCTTCTGGATGTTCTCCGCCGGCAAGCCGTTCATCGCCGTGCTCGTGCACAAGTTGGCCGAGTCCGGAGTCATCGAACTCGATGCCCCCGTTGCGCGCTACTGGCCCGAGTTCGCGCAGTACGGCAAGGGATCCGTCACGACCCGCAGGGTGCTTCAGCACCGTTCCGGCATGGCCGTCGCGACGTCGAGCGTCGGCGACGCCCTCGCCATGACGAACTGGGAGCGCAGCGTTCGGCACGTCGCCCATGCCAGGCTGCGCTGGCCGGTCGGTGCGGTTCCGGCATACCAGTACCTCGCGTTCGGCTTCATCCTCGGCGAGATCGTGCAGCGCGTCACCCGGCTGCCCGTGGCCGACGCGCTGCGGATGCACCTCCTCGAGCCGCTCGGCCTGCACAACACCTACCTCGGGGTCCCGTCGCGCGAGCTGTACCGCTGCGTGCCCATCAGGGGCACGACGACGGTCGGACGCGTCGCCGCGATCGACCTCAACCGGCGCAGCTTGCGTCAGGCCGTCATCCCGGCGGCCGGCATCTCCACCACGGCGGAGGATGTCGCCCGGTTCTACAGCATGCTGCTGGCGGGGGGCGAGCTCGACGGCGTGCGCATCCTCTCCCAGAGCACGATCACGCGGATGCTGCGCCCATCGAGCAACGGCGAGCTCGACCGCTACGCCAAGGCGCCCGTGCGCTGGTCGGAGGGACTCCAGCTCGGCGGGGCGCGCCACGAGGCCGGATTCATCAGCCCGCTCGGCGAGCTGAGCAGCAAGCAGGCGTTCGGACACAACGGCAGCAATTGCTGCGTCGCGTGGGCGGATCCCACCCGTGGCCTCGTGTTCGTGCACCTCACCAACCGTCTCGGCGAAGGCCTGGACGCGATCGGGCACCACTCGGCTGTCGCCGACGCCGTGATCGCCTCGTGCGACGCGACGGATGTGGCTGCCGACATCGGCGCCGACGGCTGACGGATCGCACAGCGCGCGGACCCGGCCGTGCGAACCCGCCAGCGCCGAGCCGAAAGCCCGAAGCGTCGGCTCGAGGGCGACTCAACGGGATCCAGCTCGACCGTGGCGGCTCAGTGGTGGCGGCTCAGTGGCGTGGGCTCGACAGCGTCGGCGCGCCGGCGTCGACACGGCTGCGTCGGTTCAGAGCGGCGGGAGCAACTCCGCACGGTGCACGAGCGCGGCCGCGCCGATGAGCGGACCCTCCCCGGAGAGTCCGGACGGCACGACCCGCACCTTGCGCACGAAGCCGAAGTAGTGCGACGCGATCGTCGCGTTGATCACGTCGAAGAGGTCGGGCGTCGCCTGCGAGAACCCGCCGCCGATGGCCACCAGCTCCAGGTCGAGGAGCGCGGTGGCGCTGGCGATGGCCTGTCCGACCGCGTGACCGGTGCGCTCGATGGCCTCACGCGCGATCGGATCGCCGGCCGCGTAGGCCGCAGCCAGGGTCTCGCCGGTCTCTCCGGCGAACCCGCGTCGGCGTGCCCAGGCGACGGTGTGCGGACCGCTGGCGATGGCCTCGAGCGACGTCGCCTTGCCGAACGTGTCCTCGCCTTGGAAGTCGGCGACCTCGACGTGTCCGATGTGGCCCGCGTTGCCGGTGGGCCCGGTGATGACCCGTCCGCCGACGATGAGGCCGCCGCCGATGCCTGTGGAGATCACCATGCCCATCACGTTGTCGACGCCCTGGGCCGCCCCCACCCAGTGCTCGGCCATCGTGATGGCGACGCCGTCCATCTCCAGCGTCACCGGTGCGTCCACGCCCGCGTCGGCGAGCACTGATGCGGCGAAGGAGCGGAGGTCGTAGTCGCGCCAGTTCGGCACGTTCAGGGGCGAGACCAGCCCGCGGGCGCGATCGATCGGCCCGGCGCATCCGATTCCGACGCCGACGATCGACCGCCCGTCGAGCGCCCCGAGCGCGGAGGTCATGACCTCGCGCACAGAGGTCTCCAGCTCCGAGACGGTCGCGTGGCGTCCGGTGGGTGCGCGGTGCCGCGAACCCTCGATCACCTCGCCGTCCGACGCGACGAGGGCTGACTCGACTTTGGTGCCGCCGAAGTCGACGGCGAGAGCGAGGGGCGTGGTCATGCATCAAGGCTATTGGAGCGACGGGCGTGTTCTGAGCGCGCACCGGACCGATGCGTGCTGTGCAGTCCCGACGCGTGGTCACCCTCGCCACGACGTGGGCGCAACAGCTGGAAGCAGAGCAGACCTCAGCGACTCAGTCGCGCGCGACGAGGGCGAGCGACGGAATGCGTCCGCGTCGCTTCAACGCGAGTCGCAGGCGCGACCGCTGCATCATCAGCGCTCCGACGACGATCGCCGTCGTCAGCGGCACGAGACCGGAGACCGCGAGCCCCCAGTCGGGTCCGTACCGTTCGACGATCCATCCCATCACCGGGCCGCCGAGCGCCTGTCCGCCCAGCTGCACGAGGATGTACAGCGCCATCACACGCCCGCGGATGCCGAGGTTCGTCGACATCTGCACCAGCGAGTTCGCGCTCGTGAGGAACAGCAGGCTCGCCGCACCACTGGCCATCATGAGCACCGCGAACACGATCATGTCGGGGGAGAGGGCAGCGGATGCCTGCACCACCCCGAGCACAGCGGCCCCGCCGATCACGAGCCGCAGGCTCACCCCCATGCGTCGTGTCGACAGCACGGCCCCGGTGAGGGCGCCAACGGCGACCAGGGCGTTGAAGAAGCCGTAGCCGGCGGACCCCACCTTGTAGACATCGTTCGCAAAGGCGGCGAGGAGCACGGGCATCGTGTACGCGAACATCGCCACGGCGCCCAGGATGATGATCGTGAACAGGATCGACGGTTTCTGAGCCGCGTACCGCAGGCCTTCGGCGAGCTGCCCTTTGCCTCGCGCGGCGACGGGTGTGTGCAGCAGTTCCTTCGTGTTCATCATGCCGAGTGCGCCGACCACGACGAGGCAGGCGAACGAGTTGATGACGAAGGCCCATCCGCTTCCGACCGCCGAGATGGCGATGCCGCCGACGGCCGGTCCGATCAGCGCACCGAGCTGGAACGTCGATGAGTTGAGGCTGATCGCGTTGCGAAGCAGGCGCGGCCCGACGATCTCGTTGACGAAGACCTGGCGGGCCGGGTTGTCCACGACGGTGACGAACCCGCCGACGAACGCGAGCGCCCAGATGTGCCACACCTGCACCGTTCCGGTCAGGATGAGCACGGCGAGGATCGCCGCGAGCAGGGCCGCGGTGGACTGCGTCAGCATGAGCAGCATCCGCTTCGAGTAGCGGTCGGCGATGACGCCGCCCAGCAGGCCGAAGATCAGCATCGGCGCGAACTGCATCGCGACGGTCACCCCGACCGCCGTCACGCTGCCGGAGAGCTGCAGCACGAGCCAGTCCTGGGCGACGCGCTGCATGCCGAGCGCCGTCGTGGCGACCACCTGAGCGCCGGCGTACAGCCGGTAGTTCGGAACGGCCAGCGAGGAAAACGTCTCGCGCCACGGAGGGCGGTGCTGGGGTACGGGTACGGGTGCGGTGAGGAGCGTGTCGACGGATGAGTGCGCAGGAGCGGTCACGATGGCTTTTCGAGTAAGTGGCTGATCGAACGTGTATTTCAACGCTAAGGTTCGAGCGACCATTCCGCGAACTAATCGGAGCTATAACTACTATTGCGTTCGCGAATATATAATCCGAACATGTTCGATCCGGATCTCCTCGCCACGTTCCTCGCCGTCGCCGAAACCGGCAGTTTCACCAGGGCCGCCGAACGGCTCGGGCTGAGCCAACCGACCGTGAGCCAGCACGTCGCGCGTCTTGAACGGGCAGCGGGCCGTACGCTCGTCGACCGCGACACCCGACAGGTGCGACTGACCGACAACGGGGATGCCATGGCAGGGTTCGCGCGCAGCATCCTCGCCGCGCACGCGGCGGCCGACAGCTACTTCACGGGAACCGCGATGCGGGGACGTCTGCGTTTCGGTGCTGCGGACGACCTGGCCATCACGCAGCTGCCGAGCATCCTCCGCGACTTCCGGCAGGCGTATCCGCAGATCAACCTCGAGCTCACGGTCAGCCAGTCCACGCCGCTCTATCGGCGGCTGAAGGCCGGGCAGCTCGACCTCATCTTCATCAAGCAGATGGCCGGATCGCCTGACGGGGATCGGGTGAGCACCGACGACCTGGTCTGGATGGGGCTCGACAAGACGGAGCTGGGGCCAGGCGATCCCGTGCCGCTCATCGCGTACCAGGATCCGAGCATCAGCAAGCAGATGGCCATCGACGCGCTCGAGGCCGCGGGCCGTGTCTGGCGCATCACGTGCAACACGCGAGAGGTCAACGGCGTGCTCGCAGCGGTCCGCGCCGGACTGGGCGTCGCGCCCTTCCCTCGCACGATCATCCCGAACGACCTCGTCAAAGTGACGAACCGTCTCGGGCTGCCGGAGCTTGGCCAGGTCGAATTCAGCCTGCTGTCGAATCCGCGTGCGGCAGCTGAGCCGGTCGCAGCGCTCACCCGAGCGATCATGGGCCGAACGCTGCACTGAGCGCCGGACCCGTCCGCTCATCCCTTCACCGGTTCCTCGGCGCCTTCGCTCGAACCGTTGCCCGGTCCGGATGCTCACCCCGCTCGAGTGTGCAGATAATGCTCTTCGGGAGACGGGTGCGAGCGTTTTCTGCACGCTCAACGGGAGCCTGGTCTCATGCCAGCGCTCAGATGAGCACAGGATGCCGCACGCGTTGCTCATAAGTGGAGCCGGTTCGTATTCTGGAAAGCGCTATGAACTCCTCAGACGAACTGCTCGCCGTGCGGGCCGCAGAGCTGTATTACGACGAGGGACGCACGCAGGACGAGATCGGAGCCGCGCTGCACATCACGCGCTGGAAGGTCGGTCGCCTGCTGGCGCAGGCGCGGGCCGCCGGCATCGTGCGCATCGAGATCGTGCATCCGCGCGCCCGCCGCGTGCTCGCCGAGCAGGCGGTGAAGAAGCGGTACGGACTGAACGACATCGTCGTCGCCTCGTCGGCCGGCGTCTCCTCGCCCGACGAGCTGCAACGCCGTGTCGCCCAGGCCGCCGCCGACTACCTCGCTGCGATGCGCCCTGCACCCCAGACGCTCGGCGTGAGCTGGGGCCGCACGATGCACGACGTCGCGGCATGCCTTCCGCGAGGATGGGCGCACGGCGTCGGCGTCGTGCAGATCAACGGCGGGCTCAGCCTCACGAAGTACGGGGACACCGCGTCGGCGACGGCGCTCGTGATCGCGCAGAAGGCGGCGGGATCCGCTCACGTGCTGCCGATCCCCGCCATCCTCGAGCACACCGCCACCAAGCGCAGCATCGAGCGGGACCGCGCCATCGCCGGCGTGCTCGACCGGGCGGCGCACGCAGAGGCGTACCTGTTCAGCGCCGGCGTCGCCGGTGCGGACTCCGCGCTCGTGCACAGCGGATACCTGACGGCCGCGGAGGTTGACGCGCTCGTCTGCAAGGGAGCGGTCGGCGACGTCATCGGCCGCTTCGTCGGTGCGGACGGCAAGCCCGTCGACGCGGAACTGGACTCGCGAACGGTCGGCCTCTCGCTCGACCGCATCAAGGCCGCCAAGACGGCGATCGCGGTCGTCGCAGGCGATGGCAAGCACGAGGTCGCGAGAGCGTTGGTCACCAACGGCCTCTGCACGGTGCTCATCACCGACGACCAGACGGCCGCCGCCCTGCTCGAAGAGCCGGCCGTCGCGGACCAGACCCTCGGAAAGCAGGCGTCATGACCCTCGACCTCGCCCGCACCGTCGTCGGCACCGAGCTCAGCGAGCGCAGCCTGCGCGGATTCGTGCTCGGGCTGCCGGGAGTGGACGCCGTCGGCCTCGAGCAGCGCGCCGCATCTCTCGCGACGCGGTCCATCAAGACGACGTCGAAGAAGCAGGCGCTGGACACGATCGTGTCCCTCATCGACCTGACTACGCTCGAGGGCGCCGACACCCCCGGCAAGGTGCGATCCCTCGCCGCCAAGGCCGTGCTGCCGGATCCGTCGGACCCGACCTGTCCGCGCGTCGCGGCCGTGTGCGTGTACGGGGACCTCGTGCCCGTCGCCGTCGAGGCGCTCGGTGCCGCGCACGTCGCCTCAGGCGGCACGGTGTCCGTCGCCGCCGTCGCGACGGCGTTCCCGAGCGGGCGTGCCTCGCTGAACGTGAAGCTTGCGGACACCGCCGACGCGGTGGCCGGCGGTGCCGATGAGATCGACATGGTCATCGACCGTGGCGCCTTCCTCTCTGGCCGCTACACCGAGGTGTTCGACGAGATCGTGGCCGTCAAGGAGGCCTGCCGCCGTCCCGACGGCTCGAGCGCCCACCTCAAGGTCATCCTGGAGACCGGCGAACTCGCCACCTACGACAACGTTCGGCGAGCGTCTTGGCTGGCGATCCTGGCCGGCGCGGACTTCATCAAGACGTCCACCGGAAAGG
Organism: Planctomonas sp. JC2975; assembly: GCF_012985205.1. Taxonomy (NCBI): domain Bacteria; kingdom Bacillati; phylum Actinomycetota; class Actinomycetes; order Micrococcales; family Microbacteriaceae; genus Planctomonas; species Planctomonas sp. JC2975. The sequence goes on from NZ_JABEKS010000002.1 coordinate 464,790, forward strand.
TGTCGCCGGCGGCGACGCTCCCGGTGACGCTGCTGATGCTCGAGGTGGTGCGGGACTGGCATCGCCTCACCGGCGAACTCGTCGGGGTCAAGCCGGCCGGCGGCATCCGCACGTCGAAGGATGCCGTTCGCTACCTCGTCACGGTCGCGGAGACCGCGGGCGAACGCTGGCTCGACCCTCACCTGTTCCGCTTCGGCGCGTCCAGCCTGCTCAACGACGTGCTGCTGCAACGACAGAAGCTGACGACCGGTCATTACTCCGGCGCCGACTACGTGACCATCGACTAGCGGGCTTCCACGCGTGCGAACCCGACTAGCGGATGCCATCCCCTGAGCCCGACTGGAGCCTCGATGACCTTCCTCGATTACGCGCCGGCTCCCGAGTCGCGCGCCATCCTCCACCTCAAGCCCTCGTACGGGCTCTTCATCGACGGAGAGTTCGTCGACGGACACGGTGAAGCCTTCCGCACGATCTCCCCGGCCTCCGAGGAGACCATCGCGGAGATCTCCACCGCCGACGACCACGACGTCGACCTCGCCGTGCAGGCGGCACGGCGTGCGTTCGATCGGGTCTGGTCGAAGCTGAGCGGCGCGGACCGCGGCAAATACCTGTTCCGCATCGCGCGTCTCGTGCAGGAGCGAGCGCGCGAGCTCGCTGTGGCGGAGAGCCTCGACAACGGCAAGCCGATCAAGGAGAGCCGCGACGTCGACGTCCCCCTCGTCGCAGCCTGGTTCTTCTACTACGCGGGATGGGCCGACAAGCTGGACTACGCCGGCCTCGGGCCGTCGCCGCGAGCGCTCGGGGTCGCCGGGCAGGTCATCCCGTGGAACTTCCCGCTGCTCATGCTGGCCTGGAAGATCGCGCCTGCGCTCGCCGCGGGCAACACCGTCGTGTTGAAGCCGGCGGAGACCACGCCCCTGACGGCGCTGCTCTTCGCGGAGATCGTGCAGCAGGCCGGTCTTCCTGCAGGCGTCGTCAACATCGTGACGGGTGCGGGGGAGACGGGCCGCGCGGTCGTGAACCATCCGGATGTCGACAAGGTCGCCTTCACCGGATCGACGGCCGTCGGCCGCGAGATCGCCCGGTCCATCGCGGGCACGAGCAAGAAGGTGACCCTCGAGCTCGGCGGCAAGGCTGCGAACATCGTGTTCGACGACGCACCGATCGACCAGGCCATCGAGGGCATCGTCAACGGCATCTTCTTCAACCAGGGACACGTCTGCTGCGCCGGATCCCGCCTTCTCGTTCAGGAGAGCGTGCACGACGAGGTCGTCGACCGGCTGAAGACGCGACTCGGCACGTTGCGGCTCGGCGATCCGTTGGACAAGAACACCGATATCGGCGCCATCAACTCGGCTGAGCAGCTCCAGCGCATCCGTGAGCTGAGCGACATCGGCGAGGCGGAGGGCGCCCAGCGCTGGACGGCGGACTGCGCCATCCCCGACAACGGCTTCTGGTTCGCGCCCACCATCTTCGACAACGTGTCCACGTCCAGTCGCATCGCCCGCGAGGAGATCTTCGGACCCGTGCTGTCCGTGCTCACGTTCCGCACGCCGGACGAGGCCATCGCCAAGGCGAACAACACCCCGTACGGGCTCTCCGCCGGCATCTGGACCGACAAGGGCAGCCGCATCCTCGCCGTCGCCGACAGGTTGCGTGCCGGCGTGGTGTGGGCGAACACGTTCAACAGGTTCGACCCCGCCTCGCCGTTCGGCGGGTACAAGGAGTCCGGATACGGCCGCGAGGGTGGTCGCCACGGGCTTGCCGCCTACTTGAAGCAGTCGACATCCGTCGTGCGAGTGACGGCCACTTCGAAGGCCCTGATCCCGTCGGCTGCGAAGGCTGTTGCCGGGTCGGCCGCGGACACCGGCAAGACGCAGAGTCGCACGACGTCGGCCACAACCGCCCGGAGGGCGACCGGCGCGAAGGCTTCCGGCGCGAAGACTTCCAGCACGAAGAAGGGATCCGCACAGTGACCCGCCTCGCCGTCCCCAAGACGTACAAGCTGTTCATCGGCGGCGCGTTCCCGCGCAGCGAATCCGGCCGCACCTACGAGGTCCTCGGTGCAGACGGGTCGTTCCTCGCCAACGCCGCACTGGCATCCCGCAAGGACGCCAGGGATGCTGTCGTCGCCGCCCGCAAGGCCGTGTCCGGTTGGGCGGGCGCGTCCGCGTACAACCGCGGTCAGGTGCTCTACCGGGTGGCCGAGCTGCTCGAGGGCAGACGCGAGCAGTTCGTCGAGGAGGTGCGGGCATCCGAGGGTCTTTCCCGGCAGGATGCCGCTGCGCAGGTCGACGAGGCGATCGACACATGGGTCTGGTATGCGGGCTGGGCGGACAAGTTCGCGCAGGTGACAGGCAACGCGAATCCGGTGGCAGGGGCCTTCTTCAACATCTCCGTGCCGGAGCCGACGGGCGTCGTCGCAGTCATCGCGCCTCAGGGCGGGCTGTCGCTGCTCGGGCTCGTCGCCGTCGTCGCGCCGGCGCTCGTCACAGGCAACTCCGTCGTCGTGGTCGCGGACCAGGAGCACCCGCTCTCGGCGATCTCGCTCGCCGAAGTGCTGGCGACGAGCGACGTGCCGGGCGGCGTCGTCAACGTGCTCACCGGATCCGCGGCCGAGCTCGCACCGTGGCTGGCCTCGCACGCCGACGTCAACGCCCTCGACCTGACCGGTGCCGCGGCGTTGGACTGGGTCGAACTGCAGATCGCCGCGGCCGACACGCTCAAGCGCGTGCTCCCGCCGGACGGCGGCTCCGTCGATCTTCGCTCGCTGGAGCGCATTGCCGCCTTCACCGAGACAAAGACGGTCTGGCACACCAAGAGCATGCGCTGACTGAGCGTTCCACCTCCGCCGGAGGTCCGGCCACGCGAGACCGGCCGACCACGAGGAACGCGCGCGGCTGTGACCGGTGGGTGCGAACGCTCGGGGTGGCTGCGTTCCGCCGATCGGGTCGCGTCGAGCGCAACCTGTGACATCAACCGGTGGCGTGTTGCGGCCTTCCCGGGTCAAGATGGATGTCGGGCAGAAGGAGCGACATGTCGGAAACGGCGGGGACGGTTTTCGTCGGAGACAGCATCACTGCGAGCGGACGCTGGGACGAGTGGTTTCCAGAGGACCGCACCCGCAACCTCGGGGTGGGCGGCGACACGACGGATGCGGTGATCGCGCGCCTCGACGAGGTGGTCGCCCTGCAGCCGGACACGATCGTGCTGCTCATCGGAACGAACGATCTGGCGTGGCGCCGATCGGCCGAGCACATCGTGCGCAACATCGAGACCATTCTCGTGACGTTGCGCAAGGCGCTGCCCGGCGCACAGCTGCTCGTGCAGTCGGTGATGCCACGCGAGGCGGCGTACGCGGACACGATCAAGGACGTGAACCGCCATCTGTGGCAGTTCGCCTCCACGGTGCGGGCGCAGTACCTCGACCTCTGGCCGGTGCTCGCAGGACCGGACGGCGCGATCGACCCGGACTGCTCAGACGACTCGCTGCATCTCACAGACCGCGGATACGAGGCATGGCTGTCGGAGCTGCGCGGAGCGCTCGAGACGCTGCACGACGTTCCGCCGACGAGCCGGCCGATCTTGCTGCCGAAGGAGCACATGCGGCACCGCCACTAGGTGCCGATAGATGGGCATCGATCCAGAGGCCACGCGTGGCGGTCCAGACGTCCGGAATGGTCTGTTGGTTTCTCAACCGCTTGACATCGTCAGCTCGCGGTCGAACGCGCTGAGCGCCCGCTCGGAGAAGAGCACGAAGCGCACGAGGGCGAGGCCGGGCACGGCATCCGCTCGCCCGCGTACGGTGCGAACGGCGACCCTGGCGGCGTCGTCCATCGGCCATCCGTAGATTCCCGCCGAGATGGCCGGGAACGCCACGGATGCCGCGCCCAGCTCCCCGGCGACCGCCAGCGACCGCGCGTACGCGCTGACGAGCAGTCGGGTCCTGTCCTCGTGGGTGGAGTACACCGGACCGACGGCGTGGATCACAAAGCGTGCCGGCAGGCGGCCCGCCGTCGTGGCGACGGCGTCACCGGTCGGCAGGCCGTCGGGGAAACGCGTCTCGCGCAGCATCCTGCACTCGGCGAGGATCTCGGGACCGCCGACTCGATGGATGGCGCCGTCCACGCCCCCTCCGCCCATGAGCGCCGAATCGGCAGCGTTGACGACGGCGTCCACGTGCTGCTCGGTGATGTCGCCCGGCACGGCTTCGATGCGAACCGAACCGACGACGGTGGCGCCCGTTTCAGCCTCTGTTGTTCGAGAGCTCGAAGACGCGCAGCAGCTCTTCGATCGCTCGCTCGCGCTCGTCGCCGCCGGCCTCGAACTGCGCCGCAACGTGGGTGCGCAGATGATTCTCGACGAGAAGCTTGTTGAGCGATCCGAGCGACTTCTGGATGGCGAGCGACTGCGTCAGGATGTCGACGCAGTAGTCCTCGTTCTCGATCATCTTCTCGAGCCCGCGGAGCTGGCCCGAGAGAATGCGCGTGCGGTGCAGCGCCCGCTTCTTGATGTCCTCGATCACGGTCTCAGGGTAGGCCACGTGCCGCCTGGCGCCAGCGGAGTTCGAACGACGCGGGGACGGTTCCGGATGCCTGCCGACCCGCGAATCCGAGCCGAATGCGCAGATGAGCGCGATCGACCGATCCGGAGAACGCTTACCCGCGTCTTGACGGGCCTGGAGAACGTTTGCTCGTGCCTCGAAGAGGGGCGCACCGACTAGTGCGCTCCCAAAGGGGGACTGCCTCGAGACCAGAGGCTTGCATACCCTCGGCTCAGGTGCTATCCGGATGCAGCTTCCGACCCGAAGAACGAGGTTGCGTTGTCCGGCCTGCGGAATGTTCCGACCCGAGGGGAAAGTGGGGTGCCCGGGTGCTCAAGAATCTCTCACCGATAGTGTCCGGTGCGCTCCTTCGTGCACTCGACGAGACCCCGAGTTCGGCATGGATCGCGATCGTGAGCCCCGAGCACGACGCGCCCCACGGCATCCGGGTGGCACACGACTCCGTCGAGGAGGTCGTGACGGCGCTTCTGACCGTGACCCCGCTCGATGACGACGCACCCATCGTGATCGAGGGGGAGCACGATCTCGAGGACATCGCCTTCGCCGTCGCCGGTCTGGCAGCGGATGCCGAGGGCCACCGTGTCGAGACGCTTGCCGTCTCCGAGGCGGCGTTCGGTGCCCTTCTCACGGTGAGCAAGGTGACGGTGGTCGTGGACACCATCGACTCCTTCGGATTCCTGCTCTGCAAGGGACGTTGCTGAGCCGACCGGATGTCGTCGGCGAGGCGTTCCTCGGCCGGCACCGTCGCGGCCACTCATCCGGGCGCACCTCTGGGAATGGGCTCGCGCCGTGCGACCTAGACTTCTTGTGACATGTCGCGCCCTGCCCAAGAAACCTCGTACGCCCGACTCGCCCTGCTGCCGGGGCTGCTGGGTGCCATCATCCTCATCGCCGCGCTGGCACTGATCGGCGGCGCCTGGTACGTCTGGGTGCAGTTCGCCGTCGCGATCCTGGCTCTGATCATGTGCGTCTTCGCCGTGCAGGGCAAGGCGTACTGGTGGCTGATCGGCCTCGTGCCGATCGCCGTGGTGTTCAATCCGGTGTGGCCGTTGCCGATCGACGATCTCTGGTTGCGGATCCTGCACCTGGCGGGTGCCGTCGTCTTCATCGCCGTCGGGGTCTCCATCAAGGTCCCGGTCGAGGCGAAGACCGCCGGCCCGGCCGGCCGGTACGACGGCAAGGCGACGTCCAAGCAGAACACGCGCGGGGGAAGCGCGCCACGAGGAAGCGGCACGAAGGGGAAGTGACGTGTCGTTCGTCATCAAACGTGCATACGATCCTGCATCGCCTGAGGACGGGCACCGCGTGCTCGTGGACCGGCTCTGGCCGCGGGGCGTGAGCAAGGAGCGAGCGGATCTCGCGGAGTGGGACAAGGACGTCGCCCCCAGTACCGCCCTCCGCGAGTGGTTCGACCACGACCCGGCGAAGTTCGACGAATTCCGGGTTCGGTATCTGGCCGAGCTGCACGGCAGCCCGGAGCTGGAGCGGCTGCGTGAGCTCGGCGAGTCCGAGCCGGTCACACTCGTGTACGCGGCGCGCGACCCGAAGATCAACCACGCCGTCGTCTTGAAGGACGCGCTCGAAGGCGCCGCCTGACATCATCCGACGCACGGCCGGAGCACGTGTGATGCGATCCGTTGCCGCGCGAGAGTGGCGGCGCGCCGCGCCGAGGTGACGAGCGGGCGCCGCGTGCCGTAAAATGGTTGCTCGTCGGGGTCCTGGCATCCGCCGGACACGTCTCGTCGGCTGCATCGCAGACGACCTTCGGGCCTGGTTCACGCATTCGCAGCGGTCCGAACACCCGCATCGGTCTCGTCGCTCACGGCCTTTCACGGCCCGAGAAGGACGCATGCGGGTGATCACTTCCGGGCGCCCCGACGGCACACCCACGAGTGCCCGTGAAGCACGGGCCCTCACGCACAGGAGGATCATGCCGCACACCGGCGATCGCACCGCTCAGGTTTCCCGTCGTTCCGGCTCTCGCCACTCGAACAACGACGGTCTCATTCCCGTCCTCGCGCGCCGCGTGCGCGAGGTCGAGGCGAAAGCGACAACGGGCAAGAAGCTCGGGCCGACCAACCGCACGAAGTTCCAGGTCATCGCGTTGTTGATGCGCGAAGAGCGGGCACGCGCCAAGTCCGATCCGACGCTCGGAGACGCGGCTCGCGCCGAGCAGCTGAAGCGTCTCGACGGCATCGCCACGATTCTGGCGAAGACGGCCGCGCGCGACACCTCGCTCATCTCGTTGCTGGAATCGACGGCCCCGCCGAGCGCCGCAGCGCAGAAGATGCGCAGGGACTGGCTGCTCGAGTCGGGAGCCGAGCTCGAGCCGGACGACCTCATCATCACCACTGAAGCACCGAAGCCGAAGCAGGAGGTGCTGCTGTCACCGGAACTGGCCCAGAAGCAGGTCGTTCCGCAGTCGGTCCGTGCCCGTCAGCTTTCGAACCCGTTCCTGGCCCCGGACTTTGCGCTGGCGCAGCATTCGACGCCCGCACCGCGTCGACGGCTCGACTCGTGGGAGCTGCTGGGTCCGCTGTTCAAGTCGTTCGAATACGGGTCCGGCAAGGCGGCGAGCATGGAGCTGCCACCGGCGCCCAAGCTCGACCGCTACTCGCCTTCCGGTCTCGAGCTCATGAAGCACCAGGCCAGATTCATCGAATCCGTGCGGCTCGGGCACCGCTCGTTCCTGCTCGCAGACGAGCCCGGGCTCGGCAAGACCGCGCAGTCGGTGCTGGCGGCGTCCGTCGCCGGCGCGTATCCGCTGCTCGCCGTCGTGCCGAACGTCGTGAAGATGAACTGGGCCCGCGAGGTGGAGAGGTGGACGCCGCACCGCCGTGCAACGGTCATCCACGGCGACGGCGAGGGGCTCGACGCCTTCGCCGACATCGTGATCGTCAATTACGAGGTGCTCGATCGGCACCTGTCGTGGCTCTCCGAACTCGGATTCCGTGGCATGGTCGTCGACGAGGCGCATTTCATCAAGAACCTGCACTCCCAGCGCTCCCGGTACGTGCTCGGACTCGCGGATGCCATCCGGCGCTCCGTCTCCGACCCACTGATGATCGCGCTCACCGGTACGCCGCTGATCAACGACATCGACGACTTCCGCGCCATCTGGCAGTTCCTCGGCTGGATCGACGGATCCAAGCCGACGTCCGAACTCATGGAGCGCCTCGACGAGAGCGACCTCACCCCGGCCGACCCCGGCTTCTACACGTCGGCGCGTGAGTCCGTGATCGACATGGGCATCGTGCGCCGCAAGAAGATCGACGTCGCGGCCGATCTCCCGTCTCGAAGGGTGGTCGACCTGCCGGTCGAGCTCGACGACGAGTTGGGACGCTCGATCAAGGCGGCGGAGCGCGAACTCGCCGCGCGACTCGTGCAGCGATTCCGTCGCGCTCAGGAGGCCGGTGTCGGTGACTCCCATTCCGGCGACGACGATGAGCGGCGAGAGCATCTCATCCGCATGGTGGCGCACGCGGAACTAGAAGAGTCCAAGGGCCAGAAGTCGGGCGAGAACGTCTTCACGATGGTGCGCAAGATCGGCCAGGCCAAGGCCGGGCTCGCCGCCGACTATGCGGCCCAGCTGGCGCGCTCGGTGGGCAAGGTCGTGTTCTTCGCCAAGCACATCGACGTCATGGATCAGGCGGAGGAGGCGTTCGCGTCGCGCGAGCTGCGCTCCGTGTCCATCCGAGGCGACCAGACGGCGCTGGCCAGGCAGCGGGAGATCGACGCGTTCAACAACGATCCGGGTGTCGCCGTCGCTGTGTGCTCCCTGACAGCTGCGGGGGTCGGGCTCAACCTGCAGGCGGCATCGAACGTGGTGCTCGCCGAGCTCAGTTGGACGGCGGCGGAGCAGACGCAGGCGATCGACCGCGTGCACCGCATCGGTCAGGAGGAGCCGGTGACGGCGTGGCGTATCATCGCGGCGCAGACCATCGACTCCAAGATCGCTGAGCTCATCGACGCGAAGCAGTCACTGGCGCTGCGCGCGCTGGACGGCGTGGACATCGAGCCGGGCTCGGCGGACTCCGTGCAGCTCGACGCGCTCATCTCGCTGCTGCGCGACGCACTCGACGCGTAGGCCTCAGGCGTCGTCCGCGTCCGGCTCGTCGTCGAAGACGACGATGCGGTCCTCATCGGGGAAGCCGTCGTCATCCAGATCGTCGACGGGTCGCTCGTCCTCGTCGGCAAGGCCCTCTGCCTCGTCGACGTCCGGCTCGTAGTCGCCGTCCTGAGCGGCGGCGAACTCGTCGAAGTCCGCATCGGAATCTTCGTGCCGTGCCTCGCTGTGCTCGGTCATGCTGCCAGGGTAGCCCTGCACCGAGACGCTGCCCAGGGTCTCGTCGAAAGGCGGTCGTCGCACGGACCCGTAGGCGCCGCCCGGCTCGTCCGGCAGCATGGTCATCGGGTCCGCGGTACCTGCGCAAGACTGGGGCGATGACGAAGCACGGAACCTCCACGATCGAGATCGAGCGCAAGTACGACGTGACCGAGACGGCCGAGGAGCCGCGTTTCGTCGGCGTCGGCCCGATCGCGGTCGTCGAGGCGCCCGAGATCCGCGAGCTGGATGCCGTGTACTACGACACCGCGGATCTCGCGCTCGCCCACGCGCGCGTCGCGCTGCGCCGCCGCGAGGGCGGTCCGGACGCGGGATGGCACGTCAAGCGCGATGCCGGAGAGGGCCGGCTCGAGCAGCACTGGGCGTTCGGCGAGGGGGAGGACGAGCAGGGGAAGGCATCTGTTCCGGATCCGTTGCGCGAGGCCGTGCGCGAGCTCGTCGGCGATGCAGAACTCGCTCCCGTCGCCCGCGTCCGCAACCATCGGGTGGTGTCGCGATTGCTGGACGCGGCGGGATATCCGGTCGCGGAGTACTGCGACGATCACGTCACGGGGGAGAACCTCGTGACGGGCGGCAGCGAGACGTGGCGCGAGTGGGAGGTCGAGCTGTCTGCGGCTGCGCCCGACAGCCGAAAGGCCAGAGGCGAGTTGCTTGACGGACTCGAAGCGGTGGTCGTCGCGGCTGGCGGACATCCGTCGGCCAGCTCGTCCAAGCTGGAACGTGCGCTGAGCGCGAGCTGACGTTCGCCTTGAAACGACGGCGACCATCGGGTGGCCGTTTTGGAGCGGACCCGCGGCATCCGGCATGATCATTGACGTATCGGCCGATACAGCGGCGTATCGACGTGCAAACAGACGTCATTCCTGTATGTGCGAAAGAGGCGCGTAATGAAGATCGGTATTCTCACCTCCGGCGGTGACTGCCCAGGCCTGAACGCTGTCATCCGGGGGGCGGTCCTCAAGGGCGATCGCGTCTTCGGTGACGAGTTCGTCGGATTCCGCTACGGATGGCGCGGCGTCGTCAACGCGGACATGGTCACTCTCGACCGCCACAGCGTGCGCGGACTCTCGCGTCAGGGCGGAACCATCCTCGGCTCCAGCCGTACGAACCCGTTCGAGGGCGATGGCGGAGGACCGGAAAACATCCAGCGGATGATGGACGAGAACGGCATCGACGCCATGATCGCCATCGGCGGCGAAGGCACGCTCACCGCGGCTCGCCGGCTGGTGGACGAGGGCGGCATCAACGTCATCGGAGTTCCGAAGACCATCGACAACGACCTGGCCGCAACGGACTACTCGTTCGGATTCGACACCGCCGTCGAGATCGCCACCGAGGCCATCGACCGGCTGCGCACGACGGCGGAATCGCACCAGCGTTGCATGATCGTGGAGGTCATGGGACGCCATGTGGGATGGATCGCCCTGCACTCCGGCATGGCTGCTGGTGCGCACGCCATTCTCATTCCTGAGCATCCGCAGTCGATCGATCAGATCTGCGCCTGGGTCGAGCACGTGCGCGATCGGGGACGCGCGCCCGTTGTCGTCGTGTCGGAGGGATTCCACCTCGACACCATGGAGGAGGCGCACTCCCACAAGGGCTTGGACGCGTTCAACCGCCCGCGCCTCGGCGGCATCGGCGAGCTCCTCGCGCCGATGATCGAGGAGCGCACCGGCATCGAGTCGCGCGCGACGGTGATCGGCCACATCCAGCGTGGAGGAGTGCCCAGCGCGTATGACAGGGTGCTCGCCACGCGTCTCGGTATGGCAGCGGTGGATGCCGTGCAGACGCAGCAGTGGGGCTCGATGGTCTCGCTGAAGGGCACTGACGTGGAGATCGTGTCGATCGCGGAGGCGACGGTCGGCCTGAACATCGTGCCCGATTATCGCTACGAGGAAGCCGCACTGCTCTTCGGGTGAGCCGGCCGGGCCCACGAGTACACACCGCTCGAGGGCACGCGCCACCAAGCACACGCACCACCAGGAACACGCGCCACCACCAACACGGCCGCCGGATCACTGCCGGAACATCGACCCGGAAATCGAAACATGACTGACGACACTCGAAGCCCAGGGACGTGGCGAGCGCCCGTCGCCGCTCTCGCGAACGACGACGCCCGAACGGTCTACGCACGACTGGCCGCCGGAATGACGGGATCGGACGTCCAGGGCGGCCTGTCGACCTCGAAGTGGGAGCGAGCACTGCAGACGCTCGCCCGTGGTGGGCTGCTCGCCTTCGACGAGGCGTCGGGCGAGCCCGTTCCGCTTGCTCCGTTCGCCGCGATCCTGGCGGCGAACCCTGTCGAGTCCGCCGCCGGGATCGACAAGTTCCTGCGCGGCGGCCGGATCGACCGGTATCCGATGTCGGCGGGGGAGCGTCACGCGCTGCTCCTGCACGTGGCGGAGCGTGCGTTCCGTCCGGCCGAGGAACTGACGGAAGCGCAGGTGAACGAGCGGCTGCGGGTCTTCACCGACGACCACGTGACGCTGCGCCGGTATCTCGTCGATGCCGGCATCCTTGAGCGGTCTCGGTCCGGCGGGTCCTACGCGCTCAGCGCTCAGCGCGACCAGCCGCTCTGAGCCGCACGGCCCGGAAAGCGAGCCCCGGCGCCTTCTGCGTCAGACCGCCAGAACGTCGAGCAGCCACGCGAGCTCGAACGCGCGCTCGCGCCACGCGTTGTAGCGTCCGCTGACCCCACCGTGCCCGGCCGACATCTCCGTCTTCAGCAGCACGGGTGCGCCGGCCGCGCGCAGCCGTGCCGTCCACTTGGCGGGCTCCACGTACAGCACGCGCGTGTCGTTGAGGCTCGTGACCGCGAGGATGCGCGGGTAGGAAGTGGCATCCGTCGCGACGTTCTCGTACGGCGTGTACGACTTCATGTAGTCGTAGACCGCCTTCTCGTGCAGCGGGTCGCCCCATTCGTCCCACTCGATCACCGTCAGCGGCAGATCGGGATCCAGGATGCTCGTCAGCGCGTCCACGAACGGCACGTCGGCCAGGATGCCGGCGAAGAGCTCCGGCGCGAGGTTCGTGACAGCACCCATGAGCAGGCCTCCAGCGCTCCCGCCCTCGGCGACGAGCCGGTCTGGGGAGGTCCACCCGGTGTCGACGAGGTGCTCGGCGCACGAGACGAAATCGGTGAACGTGTTGCGCTTGTTCGTCAGCTTGCCGTCTTCGTACCAGTGCCGGCCGAGTTCACCTCCGCCGCGCACGTGGGCGATGGCGAAGACGACGCCGCGGTCCAGCAACGACAGCCGGGCGATGGAGACGGCCGGATCGATGCTGTGCTCGTACGATCCGTATCCGTAGAGCTCCAGCGGAGCGGGAGTTCCCGGCGTGACGAGGTCGCGCCGGAACACCAGCGAGATCGGCACCAGCGTGCCGTCGCCGGCCGTCGCCCACTCGCGGCGCTGCTCGTAAGCATCCGGGTCGTAGCCGCCGAGGATGGGCTGCCGCTTCAGGAGGCGAAGCTCGTCTGCGCCGGGCTCGGCGTCGGGGAGCCAGTCGTACACGGTCGAAGGGGTGACGAGGGATCCGTATCCCAGTCGAACGGTCGGCTGCGTCCACTCGGGGTTGCCCGCTGTGCCCACCGTGAAGATCGGCTCGTCGAACCCGAGCTCGCGCAGGTCGCCGTATCCGTCGTTCGTCAGCGGCAGCACGGCCACCCGGGTGAGACCCTCGCGGCGGTACTCGACGACGATCCTGGAGGCGAATGCGTCGACGGATTCGAGGCGGCGGCCGGGGAGGTGCGGCAGCACGATGCGCCTGGTGCCCTGCGGATCGGATGCCGCGACATCCGAGAGCTCGAAATCCTCGGCGTGGTCGTTGTGCACGATGAGCAAGCGGTCCTCGCCCGAGACGATCGCATGCTCCACGTCGTACTCGACGCCTTCGCGTCTCGGCCAGACGAGCGCCGGCTCCGCCGTCGGATCGGATGCGGGGATCAGCCGCGACTCGCTCGTGATCGAGGAGCCGATGCCGATCTCGATGAAGCCCCTGCTGCGCATGACGCCGACGCCCACCCAGTACCGCTCGTCGGGCTCGTGGTGCACCACGACGTCGTCGGCAGCGGTGGTGCCCAGTTCGTGGCGCCAGATCGTGTCGGGTCGCCACGCATCATCGACCGTCGCGTAGAACGCGTATCGGCCATCGGGGGAGAGCACCGCGCCCGCCGAGGTGTTCGGCACTTCATCGTCGAGGTCGGCGCCGGTCGCGAGCTCGCGTACCCGGAGCGTGTACCGTTCGTCGCCGACAGTGTCCGTTGCATAGAGAAGCCTGCGCCCGTCGGCGCTGACGTCGAAGGTGCCGAGCCGGAAGAACTCGTGGCCTTCCGCCTCCGCGTTCGCGTCGAACAGCACCTCCTCGCCGGGCAGCGCCGGCGTGCTCGCGTCGACCTCGGCGATGGTCGGCGGCGTCCAGTCCTCGTCGGAGGAGATCGGGGCGCGGCACTGCACGCCGTACTGCCTGCCCTCGAAGGACCGCGAGTAGTACCACCATCCGCCTTCCCGCATCGGCACGGAGAGATCGGTCTCCTGTGTTCGGGAGCGGATCTCCTCGAAGATCCGTTCGCGCAGCGGCGCCAGATGGGCCGTCTGCTCGTCGGTGTAGGCGTTCTCAGCGCTCAGGTGGGCGATCACCTCGGGATCGTCCTTGTCGCGCAGCCACTCGTAAGGATCCTCGACGCTGTCGCCGTGGTGGGTGCGCGTGAACGGCACCTGCTTCGCGACCGGCGGAACGGTGGAGGACGCTGCGGAGAACTCTGGCATGGGTCAACGCTACCGACCCGGACGCGCTGTCCTGGCACGGTTTCGAGTCGGTGCGACTCGCCGACGCGCCGTGGTCGGTAGCGTTGAGGCATGAGCATTCCGCAGTACGAACTGAACGACGGAACCTTCATCCCCGCCACTGGATTCGGCACGTATCCGCTGCGTGGCGACGAGGGTGCGAAGGCCGTCGCCGACGCGATCGCGGTCGGGTACCGTCTTCTCGACACGGCCGTCAACTACCGCAACGAGGATGCCGTCGGCCGCGGCATGAGGGCATCCGGCGTCGACCGCTCGGAGCTCATCGTGCAGACGAAGATCCCCGGTCGCCACCACGGATACGACGAGACCCTGAAGTCGTTCGAGGAGTCTCGCAGCGCGCTCGGCGTCGACATCATCGACGTGTACCTGATCCACTGGCCCAACCCGAGCGTCGACAAGTACGTCGACACGTTCAAGGCGATGATCGACCTGAGGGATCGCGGGCTCGTCCGCACCATCGGCGTCTCGAACTTCACCGAGGAGTTCCTCACGCGCCTGCAGCGGGAGACCGGTGAGCTGCCTTCCGTGAACCAGGTGGAGCTGCATCCGTACTTTCCTCAGGAACGGTTGCGCGCGTTCCACGCCGAGCACGGCATCGTCACCGAGGCGTGGAGCCCGCTCGGCAAGAACTCGCCGGTGCTGTCCGAGAAGGCGATCACCGATGCTGCGGCTGCCCACGGCGTCACACCCGCCCAGGTCGTTCTCCGCTGGCACGTGCAGCTCGGCTCCGTCGCCCTGCCGAAGTCGAGTTCCGTCGAACGGCAGCGCGAGAACTTCGGCATCTTCGGCTTCGCGCTCAGCGACGACGAGGTGGCCGCGATCACTGCACTCGGCAAGCGCGACGGCCGCCTGTTCGACGGCGACCCGAACCACCACGAGGAGCAATAGTCTCGCGAGCGGGCGTCCGCATCCGCATCGGTCGGGCATGGCGGCGGGATCGCGCGCCCGGTAGGCAGACGAGGAGTCGACCATGACGGATCACGGCCACCCGAGCACCGAGGGCACGCCGGAGGCCGCGCCGCCGGAAGCCGTGGCACGGGAGACCGTTGAGGACATCGCGCGCATGTTCGACGGGCGTGCAGCCACGTACGACGAGTCGGCTTTCCATCGCGCCCTCGCAGCCGAGACGGTGCGCTTCGCACTGGCGGATGACGCGCCCGACGCGCAAGGCACGCCCGAGGTGCACCGCGTGCTCGACATCGCGACGGGCACGGGCCTGGTGCTCAGGGCGCTTCCGTCGACCGTCACGCGTCGCTGCGGCGTCGACGTCTCCGCTGGGATGCTCGCCGTGGCCCGCGCCGAGCTCCCGGAGGCGGAACTGGTGCAGACGGATGCGTCGGGTGAGCTGCCGTTCCCCGCCGGATCCTTCGACCTGATCACGTGCGTGACGGCGTTCCACCTCATAGCGGGCCCGCCGGAAGCCCTCCGCAGCTGGCGCGGTCTCCTCGCGCCCGGCGGACGCGTCGTGGTGGCGGTGTTCCGTACCGATGCCGCCGACGAGGTCCCAGAGGTCGCAGCTGCCCTTGCGCGCGGTGCTGAGCGCCACGCGCACGGCGCGCACGACCATCTGCACCGCCGGACGGGGACCCCGGCCGCCCTCGCAGGGATCGCCGAGACCGCCGGTTTCCGGCTGACGCGCTCGGAGACCTGGATGATGCCGGATCCGTTCCAGGTGTGCCTCGTCGCGGAGCTCGTGCCGGCGGACTGACCGGCCTTCGGATGCCGCACGCGAGGCATCCGTGCGTCCATGCCCGTTCCGTGCGACTCCCGCACCGATTCCGCCGGATCGACCGTTCCCGGCGCGGGCCGCTGGCGCATAATGGCGGGATGATCACGACCCAGCTGGCACGCGAGCTCAAGGATCACGGCCTGGTGTGGCATCCGTCGTCGGGCGATGTGTTCGCGATCGATTCCGGCGAGTTCGACGGCGAGACCTTCACCGTCAGCGACATGACCATCGAGGCGCACGAGTTCGACACCGGCACCATCCTCGGCTTCAACGGGACCACGGAGTGGGCCCTGGATTCCGTCGCGCTGGACAACGCGCTCTGGCTGCCGCGCGAAGACCAGCTGCGCGGCCTGCTCGGTGGTACGTTCGCGTCGCTGAGCCGCGCCGAGAGCGGCGGATTCGTCGTCGAGACCGCGCGCGACGGCATCCGCGCCAGGTTCGAGGCGACGGAGGCCGAAACCGCATACGCCCAGGCCGTGCTCGCGCTGATCGGGCAGGCGACCGAAGCCACGGCCTGAGCCGGACGGCACCCCGTCCGATGACCGGGCCGTAGGGTGGGCCGGCCCCGAGAGGCGTCGGTCGTGCAGGGGGTCAGCCGGGAGCGAGCGTGTCGCGGGTGATCTCGGCGATGGTCGTGCATCCCGCCAGCGCCATGGTGATGTCGAACTCGGCGAGGATGTTGCGTAGCACGTCCCTGGCACCCGCCTCGCCGCCGGCGGCCAGCCCGTAGACGTATGGGCGGCCGATCCCGACCGCGGATGCTCCGAGGGCGAGCGCCACGAACACGTCGGCTCCCGAACGCACCCCGCTGTCGAACAGCACCGGGATGCGTCCGGAGACGACGTCGACGATGTTCGGCAGGGCATCCAGCGCGGCGACTGCGCCGTCGACCTGGCGTCCGCCGTGATTCGACACGATGATGCCGTCCACGCCGGAGTCCAGGGCGCCCCTCGCGTCGTCCGGATGCAGCACGCCCTTGAGCACGATCGGCAGGTTCGTGATGGAGCGGAGCCACGTCAGGTCCGGCCAGGTGAGGGTCGGATCCGCGAACAGGTCGAGGAACGTCTCGACCGCCGCGCGCGGCACGGGTGATCGGAGGTTGTGGGCGAGTGACCCGGGCGTGCGCGAGGACATCTCGACGAGCGTGCGCACTGCCTGCGGCGTGACCTTCGGCCGGGGTCGCGCCTGGGTCGCGGCGATCCGCCCGTTCACCAGGCGCATGAAGACCGGATCGCTCGTGTACTGGGCGATGCCGCGGCCGCGCGCGAACGGGAGGAATCCGAGGTCGAGATCCCGCGGGCGCCAGCCGAGAAGGTGCGTGTCCAGCGTGACGAGCAGCGCCTCGCATCCGCTCGCCTCCGCTCGTCGCACGAGGCTCTCGGTGAGCTCGCGCGACGAGCTCCAGTACAGCTGATACCACGCCTCGGCACCGCGGATGGCGGAGGTCACCCGCTCCATCGGCGTCGACGCCTGGGTGGAAAGTGCGACGGGGATGCCCAGGCCGGCGCCGGCTCGAGCGGCCCCCGTGTCGGCATCCGCATGCGCCAGGTCGAGCACGCCGATCGGTGCGAGGTACAACGGCGTCGACCTGCGCGTGCCGAAGAGCTCGACGGTCGGATCGCGGGTCCCGACATCCTTGAGCACGCGGGGCACGATCCTGTGCCTTCCGAACGCGCGACGGTTGGCGCTCGCCGTGGTCTCGAGGCCGGCGGATCCGGCCACGTACGCGAACGCCTCCTTCGACATGGCGCGCTTCGCCGCCTTGACCAGGCGCGGATACGAGACGGGTACCCGCGGAATCCGTCCGAGAACGCCGTCGAGGTAGATCTCGGACTGTCGCGCGCGGCCGGCTGACTCCGTCATGTCATCAACTTACGTGCACGTGCGGGCGTCTCTTCGTGTCGGGCTCGGTCTCGCGCAGCACCTCACGGGTGACCGGCGCCACCTCGCCCGTGCCGGTGACGAGGAAGCGCAGCATGTTCGAGACCGGATTGCCCTCAGTCCACTCGAAGTAGATCTCGGGCACGACCCCCGTCTCGTCGCGGATCTGCAGCAGAACGGCAGCGATGGTGTTCGGCACGTTCGCGCTCGTGACCTGCAGCACGCGATAGCCGTGCTTGGCCACGCCGACGACCTCGAGGTCTTCCTCGAAGTCCGAGGAATCGCGGGGCAGCACCTCGAGGAAGATGATGGGCGAGCCCTGCGGAATGTGCGCGAAACGTCGCTCGTCCTTGCTCTTCTGGGCGTACTCCTGCACGGTGTCGACGTCGGGCTCGTGCGAGACGATCCGGATGGTGCCGAACTCCTCCGCGTCTTCGGAGACGAATCCCGCCGCCGTGAGGCTCAGGCGCACAGAAGTCGCACGAAGCTGGAACGACCGGCGCACCCGCGACAGGATCGAGACCAGGATGATCCCGAGGATGAACCAGGCCGCGATCCGCACGCCGTCAGGGCGTTCGACGATGTTGTCGATCGTCGTGTAGACGAACACGGCGGCGATCACGAAGAAGGCGATCAGGCGCCAACGCTGACGCTTGCGCCACGCGGAGAGCGCGACGGCGACGGCGGCCGACGTGATCAGCACGAGCACGCCCGTTGCGTACGCGCCGCCCTGACGATCGACGTTGGCGTCGAAGATCCACGTGATGAGGAACGCGATCAGCGTGAAGACGACCACAAGGGGGCGGATGGCGCGTGCCCACTGCGGTGCCATCCCGTAGCGGGGCAGGTAGCGCGGCACGAGGTTGAGCAGCCCGGCCATCGCTGAGGCTCCGGCGAACCACAGGATCGCGATGGTCGAGATGTCGTACACGGTGCCGAACACCGGACCCAGGTACTCGTGCGCGAGGAAGGCAAGGGCCCGCCCGTTCGCCGCGCCTCCCGGCTGGAACTCCTTCTGCGGAATGAGGATCGTCGTCACGAAGCTCGACGTGATGAGGAAGCAGCTCATGATGATGGCGGCCGTGGTGAGGAGACGTCCCGCACCGCGGATCCGTCCGGCCGGCTTGTCAGGGGTGTCCGTCGGATCGCCCTTGATCTGCGGCATGACCGCGACGCCCGTCTCGAATCCGGACAGGCCGAGCGCGAGCTTCGGGAAGACCAGCAGTGCTATGCCCACCACGAGCAGCGGATCGCCGTGGGTCGCCGTGAGGGCGGCCCACCAGTCCGTCACCTCCATCGGACGCTCGGCCACCTGACCGAGCGCGACGGCGACCACCACGACGTTCAGCGCCAGGTACACGCCGACGAGAACGGTGGCCACGCCGATCGCCTCGGAGAAGCCCATCAGGAAGACGGCGCCCAGCAGGATGATCAGGATGAGCGTCACCGGCACGTTGCCGCCGTGCATCCAGGCCGGAGCGAGTGGATTCTCGATGGCGTGCGCTGCGCCGTCCGCGGCAGACAGCGTGATGGTGATCATGAAGTCGGTTGCCGCGAATCCGAGCAGCACGAGAACGAAGAGCTTGCCAGCCCACCACGGCAGCAGGCGCTCGAGCATCGCGATCGAGCCGGATCCGCGGAAGCTCTCCTTCGCCACCCGTCGGTACACGGGCAGGGCGCCGAGAAGTGTCAGGGCGACGAGCACGATCGTGGCCAGCGGCGAGATGAGGCCGGCCGCAAGAGCCGCAATGCCCGGCTGGTATCCGAGGGTCGAGAAGTAGTCGAGACCGGTCAGGCACATAACTCGCCACCACGAGTGGGTCTTCTCGACAGACTCGGCGTGCGGTCCCTGGCTGGGTGCGGCCATGCCTTGCAGGAACCACGACCGGAAACGGCCGCGCGGCTGTGCAGTTGTGGTCACCCGGTCAGACTAAGCGCCCATCACCTGTGCGGATGCCCGGCCGAAGCCGAGTCGACATCGTCACGTCTCAGGGTTCGCAAAGGTTCACCCAAGGGTCGACGTAGATGACCGGCATCCGCCGTCGAACCCAGCCGCGTCGAGTTGACCCGCTCACCGCCACATGTGACCATCGACTGAGGTCTTAACGCACGGTGTCAGACGGGTGAACTCCCGGATGCGCCGCCCGGTGCATTCCGGAGCGGGCTGACCGCAACCGTGCCCGTTCCTCGAGAAAGACGTCGGTGGAGTTCACCCTGATCGTCGTGCTGGTGATCGTGCTGGCGCTCTTCTTCGATTTCACCAACGGCTTTCACGACACCGCCAACGCGATGGCGACGCCGATCGCCACCGGCGCGATGAAGCCGAAGATCGCCGTCGCACTCGCCGCGGTGCTCAATCTGGTCGGCGCGTTCCTGTCCACCGAGGTGGCGAAGACCATCTCGAGCGGCCTCATCAAGGAGGGCGACGGCGGCGTGCAGATCACGCCGACGATGATCTTCGCCGGACTGGTCGGCGCAATCATCTGGAATCTCGTCACGTGGCTGTACGGACTGCCATCGTCCTCCAGTCATGCGCTGTTCGGCGGACTGATCGGCGCCGCCATCGTCGGCGCCGGATTCGCGTCGGTGGACTACGTCGTGCTGCTCGACAAGGTGATCCTGCCCGCTCTGCTCTCACCTGCGATCGCCGGCCTGGTCGCCTTCGGCGCCACCCGCCTCGCCTACGCGATCACGAGGCGGTACGACAATCTTCCCGACGGCCGCGCCGGATTCCGCTTCGCCCAGATCTTCTCGTCGTCACTGGTGGCGCTGGCGCACGGAACGAACGACGCGCAGAAGACCATGGGCGTCATCACGCTCGTGCTCATCTCGGCCGGGGTGCTCGCTCCCGGGTCGAATCCGCCGGTCGCCGTCATCGCGGCGTGCGCCCTGGCCATCGCGATCGGCACCTACACGGGCGGATGGCGCATCATCCGCACGCTCGGCAAGGGCCTGACCGATGTGAAGCCCGCTCAGGGCTTCGCGGCAGAGACGAGCACGGCGGCGACCATCCTTGCCTCATCGCACCTCGGATTCGCGCTGTCGACCACGCAGGTGGCATCCGGTTCCGTGATCGGATCCGGCCTCGGGCGCCGCGGCTCCAGCGTGCGCTGGGGCACGGCAGGCCGCATCGGTCTCGGCTGGCTCATGACCCTTCCAGCAGCCGCGATCGTCGGTGCCATCACCGCCTTCATCGGACTTCTCGGCCCTGTCGGCGTCGCGATCGACCTCGTGGTGGCGGTGGCTGTCATCGTGCTGATCTTCGCCCTCTCGCGGCGCAACAACGTGCACGCCCACAACGCCTTCGAGGGCGTCAGCGAGGTCGCGGAGTCCGGCCGCGTCGTCAAGATCCGCAAGGTCAAGCCGAAGGACGCGAGACGGAGCGCAGCATGATCGACTGGATCGCCTTCCTCCTCGTCGCCGCTGCGGCGCTGCTGTCTGCGTGCATCGTCGTCTCGCTCTACGCGCTCGGGCTGCGGATGCTCTCTACGGCCGGCAAGGCGCCGAACGTCACCCCCGCCGAGTTCACCGACGCGATCACCATCGTCACTCCGACCGAGGCTGCGGCGGAGGCCAAGCGCATCAAGAAGGCGGCGAAGCGCAACCCGCTGACGCCGTTGCAGAAGCGTCTTGCGCTGATCGTCGCCTACGTGTGCTTCGTGCTGTGCGGTGCCGTCGTGCTCTTCGGTATCTACCTCATCGTCCCGGCGCTGCACCAGTAGCCCCAGCGCCCCTCCTCGCGAGGGTGCGCGTCTTCTCCTCCTGAGGGTGCGCGTTTCTCCTCCCGAGGGTGCGCGTTTCTGCCGGTCAGTCCGTGCCGCGCCAGCGTCCGATCGCGTTCATCAGGTGGTAGATCACGATGGCGGCGACGGTTCCGAGCACGATTCCGCCGAGCAGGATGCCGCTCTTCGGGTTGCCGATGACCCAGGTCAGGTTGCCAACGCCGATGACGAGCGCGACGGCGGCGGTGAACTGGTTCTTCGGCTTCGAGAAATCCACGTGGTTGTCGAGCCAGATCTTGATGCCGACGACGCCGATGAGCCCGTACAGCGCGAGTGTCGCACCGCCCAGCACCCCGGCGGGGATGGTGTTCAGCACGGCGCCGACCTTGGGGGAGAGGCCGAGCAACACGGCGACGATTCCGGCCACCCAGTACGCCGCAGTGGAATACACCTTGGTGGCCGCCATCACGCCGATGTTCTCGCCGTAGGTGGTCGTTCCGGAACCTCCGAAGAACCCGGCGAGAGTGGTGGCGAGGCCGTCGGCGAAGAGCGCGCGTCCGGTGAGCACGTTGACATCCTTGCCGGTCATCTGAGCCACGGCGCGGATGTGTCCGACGTTCTCGGCGATGAGCACGAGTACGACGGGGAGGAAGACGGGCAGGAGGCCCCAGAGTGCGGCATTCGCGAAGGGGTTCGCCGGAAGAGAGAACGTGGGCAGACCGATCCAGGCGGCCTTCGCCACCGGCGTGAAGTCGACCTGACCGAGCAGGACGGCCGCGACGTACCCGACGACCACGCCGACGAAGATCGACATGCGCCCGAGCATCCCGCGGAAGATCACCGTGCACAGGATGATCACGGCGAGGGTGATGATCGCCACCAGCGGTGACGTGCTGAAGTTCGCGACGGCGGTCGGAGCCAGGTTGAAACCGATGAGCGCCACGATCGCGCCGGCGACGATGGGTGGCATCAGCGCGTCGATCCATCCCGTACCGGTGAGCATCACGATGGCGCCGACGATGGCGAGGAGGACGCCGACGGCCAGGATCCCGAAGAGCGCCCCGCCCATTCCGTGGCTCGCGGTCGCGGCCGTGATCGGCGCGATGAATGCGAACGAGGATCCGAGATAGCTGGGGAGCCTGTTGCGGGTGATCAGGAGGAACCCGATGGTTCCGATGCCCGAGAACAGCAGAGTGGTGGACGGCGGGAAGTGCGTCAGCAACGGCACGAGGAAGGTCGCACCGAACATGGCGACGACATGCTGCGCGCCGATGCCGATCGTGCGCGGCCAGGTGAGCCGTTCGTCCGGCGCCACGACGGTCTCCGGCCTGATCGTCTTGCCGTCGCCGTGCAGAGTCCACAGGGTCGCCATCAGGCCCTCATTTCGTCGTTCCCGCGTGGGGGAGAATGGAACGCGTCGCCCGCCAGGGATCGGCATCGTCCGCGATGCTAGCGCCGTCTGGCAGTTGCCTGACAATATCGTCTCGACGCACCGCGTTCACCTTTCCTTCGCCCGATCGGAGAGAGTCCCATGTCCCAATCCGCCACCGAAACGACAACTGAGGCGCCGCCGGCCGGACGCCTCAACACGTTCTTCGAGATCTCGAAACGCGGATCCTCCTGGTGGCAGGAGGTGCGCGGCGGACTCGTCACCTTCGTGACGATGGCGTACATCATCGTGCTGAACCCGATCATCCTGTCCGGCAGCCCCGACGTGGATCACCACAAGCTGCAGTTCACGGCCGTCGCCGCGGTCACCGCGCTGACGGCGGGCGTGATGACCATCTTGTTCGGCCTCATCGCGCGACTGCCGTTCGCGTTCGCGGCCGGCCTCGGCATCAACTCGTTCCTCGCGGTGAGCGTCGTCGGACAGGTCACCTGGCCGGAGGCCATGGGACTCGTGGTGATCGACGGCGTGATCATCGTCATCCTGTCGGCGACCGGTCTGCGACGGCTGATCTTCGACGCCGTCCCGTACTCGCTGAAGATCGCGATCACCGTCGGTATCGGTCTTTTCATCGCCTTCATCGGGCTGGTGGATGCGGGATTCGTGACCACCACGAAGCTCTCGTCCCCGCCGATCGGCCTCGGCCTCGCGGGATCGATCGGGACCATCCCGACAGTCGTCTTCGTGCTCACGCTCCTGATCACGGGCGTGCTGGTGGCGCGCAAGATCAAGGGCGCCATCCTCATCGGCCTCGTCTCCGGCACCATCCTGGCGGTCGTCGCCCAGCTCATCTGGCACCTCGGTGCGCAGCCGAAGGACGCGTCGGGCTGGAACCTGAACATCCCCGAGATCACCAACTGGGTTTCGCTGCCCGACTTCAGCCTGGTCGGACAGGTGAGCTTCGACTTCAGCAAGCTCGGCGCGCTGACGGCGATCATGCTGATTTTCACCCTGGTGTTCAGCAACTTCTTCGATGCCATGGGCACCATGACCGGTCTGTCGAAGGAGGCGGGCCTCGCGAACGACGATGGGACGTTCCCGCGTCTGCGCAGCGCCCTGATCGTCGAGGGTGTCGGAGCCGTCGCCGGTGGTTTGACGTCGAGTTCGTCCAACACGGTCTTCATCGAGTCCGGCGCCGGCATCGGCGAAGGCGCTCGCACGGGCTTCTCGAACGTGGTCACGGGCGGGCTGTTCCTGTTGGCGATGTTCTTCACCCCGATCGCCCAGATCGTGCCGTCCGAGGTGGCAGCGGCCGCACTGGTCATCGTCGGTGCGCTGATGATGTCCCAGATCCGCAGCATCGACCTCTCCGACTTCTCTGTGCTGCTGCCTGTGTTCATGACGGTGATCGTCATGCCGCTGACGTACTCCATCGCCAACGGCATCGGTGCCGGGTTCATTACCTGGGTCATCGTGCAGGCGTTCTCCGGCAAGGTGCGCTCGATCAGCCCGCTGCTCTGGGTCGTGGCCGCCGGCTTCGCGATCTACTTCGCCCGCGGCCCGATCGAGTCCCTGTTCCCGCATTGATCGGGCACCGACCGTGAGCTGAGCGAAGAAGGCGCCCGGCGCGAGAGCGGCTCTCGCGCCGGGCGTCGTGCACTCCCGGAGAGGAGCTCGGGCACGCTCGCGGAAGATGAGTTGGTCATTCGACCAACAGCCGTAGTCTGTGCGCATGACTTCTGACGACATCGCAGGCATCGTGGCCGAGCGACGGCGGGCATTCGACACCGGGATCACCAAGCCGCTGAAGTGGCGGAGGGCACAGCTCGAGGGCATCCGCCGCATGCTCACCGAGCGTTCGGCGGAGTGGGAGGCGGCGCTCGCCGCCGACCTGCACCGTCCGCCGACCGAGACCCACCTCGCCGACATCAACGTCGTACTGAGCGAGATCGCTCACGCGCTGAAGCACCTGCGCCGCTGGGCTGCACCGAAACGGGTGGCGCTTCCGATGGCTCTCCAGCCCGGTCGTGGCTACGTGCTGCGCGAGCCGCTCGGCGTCGTGCTGGTGATCTCGCCGTGGAACTATCCGGTTCAGCTCCTGCTCGGGCCGGTGGTCGCCGCGCTTGCGGCCGGCAACGCCGTGGTCATGAAGCCCAGCGAGCTCGCGCCGGCCACATCCGCCGCGTTCGCAAAGCTCGTCCCGCAGTATCTGGATGCCCGCGCCGTCGCCGTCGTGGAGGGCGCGGTTCCCGAGACCACGGCGCTGCTTGAACAGCGCTTCGACCACATCTTCTACACGGGCGGAGCCCGCGTCGGACGGATCGTCGCCCGCGCCGCCGCGGAACACCTCACGCCGATCTCGCTCGAGCTCGGCGGCAAGTCCCCGTTGTACGTCGACGACTCGGTCGACCTCGCGGCAGCAGCGAAGCGGATCGCCTGGGGCAAGTTCCTGAACGCCGGCCAGACCTGCGTCGCGCCCGACTATCTCCTGGCGACGAAACCGGTCGCCGCCAAGCTCGTGCCGCTCATCGGTGATGCCGTCGCTGAGCTCTACGGCTCCGACGCGCAGGCATCGGGCGACTACTCGCGCATCGTGAACCCGGCGAGGTTCCGGGTGCTCGATGCGATGCTGGCCGACGGCACCGTCGCCGTCGGCGGCGGAACGGACGCCGACGACAAGTACATCGCCCCGACCGTGCTCACCGAGGTGGCCGAAGACGCTCCGGTGATGCAGGAGGAGATCTTCGGGCCGATCCTCCCCGTGATCGAAGTGGACGGGCACGAGGATGCCGTGCGTCGCATCGCCGCGCGCGAGAAACCGCTCGCGCTGTACGTGTTCTCGAACCGTGATGACGTGCGCAAGGCGTTCCTGCGGGGCACGTCCTCCGGTGCTGTCGGCTTCAATGTGGCCGTGGTGCAGCAGACCGTGATCGGCCTGCCGTTCGGCGGCGTCGGCGAGAGCGGAATGGGGCGCTATCGGGGTGAGGCCGGGTTCACGACGTTCAGCAACGAGAAGGCTGTGCTCAGCAAGCCGCTCGCTCCGGAGTCGCTCACGATGATTTTCCCGCCGTACACGAAGCGGACCGACGGCTTCGTGCGAGGGATGCTCCGCAAGCTGTCCTGAGCGCGATCGGGACGGCGTATGCCGTTCCGGACATGAACGGCGGCCGGCACCGCTCCGAGGGCGGATAAGCCCGGCCGCCCTGGTGTCCGGTCCGCCGGACACGCGTGCCGGATCGGGGTGCGGCGAGCCGCGTAGAGTCGCGACTGTGGACGCGCAGATGCGCCCGGAAAGGCTCAGGCCTCGTGACAGCCACCCGCGAGATCCCCGTTCAGAAACCCGACTCCGACATGTCGCCGCCGTCCGGATGGGATGCGAGCGATGGCGAGTACCGGATCGAGACGGACTCGCTCGGCGAGCGGCGCATCCCTGCTGACGCATACTGGGGGATCCACACGTCGCGCGCTCTGGAGAACTTCCCGATCGCCCACCGGCCCATCTCGGTGTACTCGACGTTCGTCGACGCTCTGGCCATGGTCAAGCTGGCAGCAGTGCGAGCCAACGCGGAGATCGGCGCGATCGATCCGGGCAAGGCGCGGCTCATCGAGCAGGCCTGCCAAGAGGTGCTGGACGGCAAGCTCCACGACCAATTCGTGGTGGGCATCATCCAGGGCGGCGCAGGCACGTCGACGAACATGAACGCCAACGAGGTGATCGCCAACCGGGCGCTCGAACTCGGCGGGTGGGAGAAGGGCGACTACGCCCGCATCCATCCCATCGACGACGTCAACCGCAGCCAGAGCACCAACGACACGTATCCGACGGCCGTGAAGATCGCGCTGTCGGTGCTGCTGCGGTCGCTGCTCGACGAGCTGTGGGCGCTGCGCGAGTCGTTCTCGCGCAAGGGCGTCGAGTTCAAGCACGTGCTCAAGGTGGGCCGCACCCAGTTGCAGGATGCCGTGCCGATGACCCTCGGACAGGAGTTCCACGGCTTCGCGACAACGCTCGCCGAGGACTACGAACGCCTGAAGGAGACCACCTGGCTGCTGTCCGAGATCAACCTCGGGGCGACGGCGATCGGCACGGGCATCACCGCCGACCCGCGCTATGCGGCTGCCGCCGTGGGCCACCTGCGGCAGATCTCCGGTCTCGAGCTCGAGTCTGCGCCCGACCTCATCGAGTCGACGAGCGACGCCGGGGCCTTCATGTCGTTCAGCGGCGCGCTCAAACGCAGCGCTGTCAAGCTCTCGAAGATCTGCAACGACCTCCGCCTGCTCTCCAGCGGCCCGCAGGCGGGCTTCGGCGAGATCACGCTTCCACCGCGCCAGGCGGGCTCCAGCATCATGCCGGGCAAGGTGAACCCGGTGATCCCCGAGGTCGTGAACCAGGTGGCGTTCAGCATCATCGGAGCGGATGCCACCGTCACGGCCGCCGCGGAAGCCGGCCAGCTTCAGCTCAACGCGTTCGAGCCCGTGATCGCCAACTTCCTGCTGCAGTCCATCACCTGGCTGAGGCAGGCGTGCCTCACTCTGCGCATCAACTGCATCGACGGGATCAGTGCCAACCAGGAGCGCCTGGACGCGATGGTCGGCTCCAGCATCGGCGTGATCACCGCGCTGACGCCGCACATCGGATACGCGGCAGCCGCAGCGCTCGCGAAGACCGCGTTGCTGACCAATCGCAACGTGGGGGACCTCGTCGTCGAGGCCGGACTGCTGCCGAGGGAGCAGGTCACCAAGCTGTTGTCCCCTGCCCGTCTCAGCGGCCTGGAGACGATCACGACGTCGATCCCGATCGTGCCCGAACATCACGGGAACCCGGACGAGCGTCTCTGACCTTCGGCGATCTCCGGATCCGAGCCGAACGGTTCCCGGCGTCGTCCGTGCCGCGAAGACTCTGAAGCATCGCCCTCACGGGCCGCGATCGTAAGGCGTGGGTTCGCCGCAACCGGGCGTCAGACCACTCTGCAGTAGGTCGTCAGGCTTCCGATGCCGGAACACGACACGGTCACCTTCGATCCGTCCTTCAGGAAGATCGGCGGCGTTCGGGAGTATCCGGCGCCGCCAGGGCTGCCGGTGGAGATGAGCGTCCCCGGTTGCAGGGTTGTGGAGCGAGAGAGGAAGGCGATCAGTTCGGCAACGGATCGGACCATCCCCGAGGTGGACGCATCCTGCAGGAGGCGTCCGTCCACCGTCGTCGCGAGCCACAGGTCCTGCGGATCGGGGATCTGGTCAGCTGTGATCACCACAGGACCGGTAGGCGTGAATCCGTCGAACGACTTGCACCGCGACCACTGGGCCTCGGAGAACTGCAGGTTGCGGGCCGTGATGTCGTTCACGACGGTGTACCCGAACACGTAGTCGAGAGCGTCGGCGACGCGTACGTTGCGGGCAGGACGTCCGATGATCACGCCGAGCTCCGCCTCGTAGTCCACCTCATCGGACAGTTCGGCAGGCCAGGTGGTTGTGGATTCGTGCGCCGTCAGAGAGTTCGGCCACAGCGCGAAGACCGTCGCGGCCTTCTCCACCTTGAGCGCCAGCTCGGCCGAGTGCGCGGCGTAGTTGGCGCCGATGGCCAGGATGACCGGCGGACGCAGCACAGCCGACGCGTGCCGCAGCTCGGAGACCGGATGCCAGAGTTCTGGCCGGCCGGCGGAATCCTTCGACGCGTTCTCCAGCATCGCCGTGAGGCCAGGACCCCGATCGATGAGGTCCTGCAGGTCGCGGGGCGCGTCATCGATCAGGTCGTCGGCGAATACGGCCCTGTCGTCGACGACGACCGCCAGGCGCGCGCCGGAGTCGTCCGGGGCTCCGAGGTGCGCGAATCTCACCTCGAAAGGCTATCCCGATGGATGGCCGGGCGTGTCGAACGGTTTCCGGGCGCGGCGCGTGCTGCCCGAACCGTGCTCGCTGCACAGGGCAATTAGGGTAGACGCGTGTCCATCGAGGAAGACCGCGCAGACGCTTCCGCGGCGGGCGGTGACCGCGGCGAGGCCCGTCGTGCTGCCGTTGCGGCGGACGCGGCGATCGGCGAAATCGACTGGGCTGTCCCGCCGGAGGGTACCGTCGTCGGGTCCTTCGACGCGCCGAGCGGGGCACTGGCGACGTGGTCGATGGGCGACCCGGCCGATCCGCGCGTCGTGCTCGTTCCCGGGGTGACGGGGTCCAAGGAGGACTTCGCGCTTCTCGGCCCGATCCTCGTCGCGGCCGGTTACAGCGTCGTCAGCTACGACCTGGCCGGCCAGTACGAGTCGGCGGATGCCGGTCCCGGGCCTGACGGCCACTACACGTACGACCTGTTCGTGGACGACCTCACAGCCGTGCTGGAGGCCGGAACGCCCGCCCACCTCCTCGGATACTCGTTCGCCGGCACCGTCGCGCAGATCGTGGCATCCAGTCGTCCTGATCTCGTGCGCAGTCTCACGCTGCTCACGGCGCCCCCGCTGCCTGGGCAGACGTTCCGCGGCGTGCGCATGATCGGCTGGATCAGCCACCTCACGAACGCCCACCAGAACGCGGGACTGATGATCTGGGGTGTCGTCACGAACAAGAACAAGGTGGGGCCGCTTCGACTGGACTTCGTACGGTCTCGCTTCGAAACCACCAGGCGCGCGTCCGTCGACGACATCATCCGTCTCATGCGGCACACTCCAGACCTGGCCGAGCCGCTGAGGGCGACGCGCATCCCCTCGTTGGTCGTGACAGGTGAGCACGACCTCTGGCCGGTCGAACTGCACGCCGCGTTCGCCGACAGGATCGGGGCCCGCCTCGCCGTCTACCGCACCGGTCACAGTCCGTGCGAGACGGCTCCGCACCAGCTCGCCCACGACATGCTCGAGCTGTTCGCGGTCGCCGAAGGCACGGCATCCTGACGGAACGTGCGGGCGGGGCCGGCCGGTAGAACGGCCGAGATGCCGGTCGCGCCTGGCTGACTGAACTCCGTCAGACGGTGCTCGTCGCGTCGCCGTCGTCGGTGGCGTGCTCCGCCTGATACGCCTCGCGCGCGTCGCGGATGCGCCACGGCGCCGCCTCCGGCCAGTTCATGCGGAACGTGAGGAACGCCCAGCCGAGGCGCCGGCCGAAGCCGCGCCAGGTGG
This sequence comes from Planctomonas sp. JC2975, assembly GCF_012985205.1. Taxonomy (NCBI): domain Bacteria; kingdom Bacillati; phylum Actinomycetota; class Actinomycetes; order Micrococcales; family Microbacteriaceae; genus Planctomonas; species Planctomonas sp. JC2975. The sequence goes on from NZ_JABEKS010000002.1 coordinate 494,320, forward strand.
CGAACGGACGCGCGGAGATGCCGACGCGCAGCGTGTCGTCGACACGCACTATCGCGTCTGGCGGGAGGTGAAGGCTCAGATCGAGGTCGTCGTGCACTCGGCGCAGGTCGCTGTGCACGAGCGTGCGCACCCGTCCCCAGAGTTCCCGCCGCATGGCGAAGTTGGACCCGAAGATCGGCCCGTTGTCGAGCCAGAGCGCGCCGAACCAGAAGTATCCGCCGATGTACAGGTTCTCGCCGAGCCAGGTGACGAGCGGATTGCCGTCGTAGAACTCGCCGGGGCCGGTAAGCGCGCCGATCTCCGGGGAAACCGTGAACTCGGCGTCGATGTGCGCCAGCCAGTCGGCGGGCGGTCGGGAGTCGGCATCCAGGCGGGCGATGATGTCGCCGGACGCGGCGTCGTAGCCGGCGGACGCCGCGGGGAAGATTCCGCGAATGGGCTGGTGCACGACTGTTGCGCCGAGCGAGCGCGCGACATCCGCCGTCTCGTCCGTGCTCGCGTTGTCGACGACGATGATCTGGTCGGCCTGGCGGATCTGCTCCTTCAACCGATGGAGGCATTCGCGCAGCATGACCGCGTCGTTGTAGGCGGGGATCACCACGGAGATCGTGGACACGTTCTGCGGCACTCCTCACCGGCAGAGCGATCGGTGATGCCTCGGCTGCCGTCCCCCGATCCTACGCGTAAGATTCCCGTGCGCGCGGCGGTCGGCGCGCGAGCCAGCACGACGACCAGGCGACGGCCGATGACGACCCACGAGGAGCCGGATGCCCGATCCGATCGAACGACTCACGGCCGAGCTCGGGGACGCGTTCACAGCGGATCCCGCCGCAGTGCAGGGGGCGCGGGCCGACAGATCGGGGTGGGTGTCGGCATCCGCTCCGCTCGGGATCGTGCGGGCGACGGGCGTCGAGCACGTGCAGGCCGCGATGCGGATCGCGACGGAGCACCGCCTTCCTGTCGTTCCGCGCGGCGCGGGGACGGGTCTCGCGGGCGGAGCAGCGGGATCCGGCGGCGAGATCGTCATCGACGTCTCCGGCATGAACCGCGTGCTGGAGATCGCGCCGGGCGATGAGCTGGCGGTCGTGGAACCCGGCGTGATCAATGCCGACCTGGACGCAGCGCTGGCGCCGCACGGACTCTGGTTCGCACCGGATCCTGCCAGCAAGGCCATCTCGACGGTCGGCGGCAACATCGCGACGAACGCGGGAGGCCTGCTCTGCGCGAAGTACGGGGTGACGCGCGAAGCGGTGCTCGGTCTGGCGGTCGTGCTCGCCGACGGACGTCTGCTCACCACGGGCCACCGAACGGTGAAGGGAGTCACCGGCTACGACCTGACGGCGTTGTTCGTGGGGTCGGAGGGCACGCTGGGTGTCATCGTCGAGGCCACGGTGCGTGCGCTTCCGAGGCCGCCACGAGCCGGATCCACCGTCGTCGGGCTCTTCCCCGGCGTGCGCGAGGCGGCGGCCGCCTCCGCCGCGATCACGGCCGCGAGGCTGCGGCCGTCGTTGTGCGAGCTGATCGACGGCACGGCCCTCGGCATCATCCGCGAGCACCTGGCCGACGATGCCGGGCGTGCGGAGGAGCTGCTCGGCACGGGCGGGGCCGGCGCATCGCTCATCGTTCAGTTCGACGACGCGGATGCCGCGACCCGCGCCGCAGCATCCGTCGCGCTCGTGCAGAGCGCAGGGGGAACGGCACGGGTGTCGTCCGATCCCGAGGAGTCCGAGCGCCTGCTCGAGCTGCGCAGGGCCTTCCATCCGGCGCTCGTGGCGCACGGTGAGGTGCTGATCGAGGATGTCGCGGTTCCCCGCACCAGGCTTGCGGACATGTTCGAGGAGATCGGGCGGATCGAGCGCGAGTTCGGGGTGAGCATCCCGACAGTGGCGCACGCGGCTGACGGCAATCTGCACCCGAACTTCGTCTACGAAGGGGGAGACGTTCCAGAAGTGATCTGGCGTGCGGCAGACGAACTGTTCACCGCGGCGCTGCGACTCGGCGGGACGCTGACCGGCGAGCACGGCGTCGGCGTGTTGAAACGGCGTTGGCTGCGCGATGAGCTCGGTGAGGACTCCTACGATCTGCAGCGGGGGATCAAGACCGTCTTCGATCCGCTCGGCATCCTCAATCCCGGAAAGGTCTTCATGTGACGAACGGCACACCGGCCGGCCGGCCATCAGGCGCTCCGCCGCTGCCAGCTCCGCCCCTGCGCCCGCGCACGAAGACCAGCACGGTCGTGTGGACGATCATCGGGCTCATCCTGCTCACGCAGCTCCTGGTCGTCGTCTTCGCGTACCTCGTGCTGGCATTCGGCGCAGGGCTGGTCGCGGTGAGCGCACTGCTGGCGCTCGTGCCTCTGGCCATCGTCGTGCTCACCGCGTTGTGGATCGATGCGTGGGAGCCGGAGCCGTGGGCCGCGAAGCTGTTCGCGGCGCTCTGGGGTGCGGCGGCGGCGATCACGATCGCGTTGCTGGTGGACATCGGACAGCACTTCTTGACGCCGATCCCTGAGGACTCCATGCTGTCGGCCGTCGTCCGTGCGCCGATCGTCGAGGAATCGGCGAAGGGCGCCGCGCTGCTCATCCTCGTGTTCGCGGCCAGGCGCACCTTCGACGGACCCATCGACGGCATCGTCTACGCGGCGTTCACCGCAGGCGGATTCGCGTTCGTGGAGAACATCCAGTACTTCGGGACGGCCATCCACGACGGGGGCGCCGGGCAGGCGGCGACGGTGTTCGTGCTGCGCGCGCTGTTCTCGCCGTTCGCCCACGTGCTGTTCACCTCGTGCACCGGCCTGGCCCTCGGGCTGGCGGCACGCAAGAGGGGCGTCGGCAGGATTCTCGCCGCGTTCATCGTCGGGCTGGCAGCCGCGATCGTGCTGCACGCGGTCTGGAACTTCGCTGGCTACGTCGGATTCTGGGGGGTCTACCTGTTCTTCGAGCTGCCCATCTTCGTCGCGGCGGTCGTCACGGTGGTGCTGCTTCGAGTGCGCGAGCAGCACCAGACCAGGGAGCGGCTCGAGGATTACGGGCGAGCCGGCTGGTTCACCCCTGACGAGGTGGCGCTGTACGGAACCCGCGCCGGCCGGCGCCGGGTCCGCGCCTGGGCGAGGGCGAGAGGTGGCGAGGCGCCGGCGATCATCCATTCCATGGTGAGGGAGACGACTCGTCTCGCCATGGACCGGCAACGCGTGGTCACCGGTTCGGCGGACGCCGACACCGCGGCCGACGAGGCTGCTCTGCTGGCCGACATCAGCGCCTCCCGCACCAGGCTCTACGCCCTCGGATGACGGTCGACGGCCCCGACGCAAAACTCACCGCCCGGTGGTGCGGCAATGCCTGCAGCCGAATCCGGACGGCGAGTTGGTCTTTACCCAGAGTGCGCCGCTCGGCACAGGATTGCAAGCTCTGCGGGTGCTGCTGTTCGCGCGTGGCGGATCCGCTTTGACCTCGTCGCCCCTGTGCCCTTGGATGGAGTGATGAGCGATACGCAGAAGTCCAAGCCCGAGATCGAGGCCCCGCAGGGTCCCGCGCCCGAGGCGCTGGAAATCGTCGACATCGTCGAGGGCGACGGCGCAGAGGCCACAGAAGGCGCCACCGTCGACGTGCACTACCTCGGGGTCGACTACGACTCCGGAGAGGAATTCGACTCCTCCTGGAGCCGCGGCCAGTCCATCCAGTTCCCGCTGCGCGGACTGATCCAGGGCTGGCAGGACGGCATCCCGGGCATGAAGGTCGGTGGCCGTCGCCAGCTCACCATTCCGCCGCAGCTGGCCTACGGACCGGCCGGAACCGGGCATCCGCTCGGCGGCAAGACGCTGATCTTCGTGATCGATCTGCTCGACGTCAAGTAGGACGAAGGGCGTCTGCGACGCCCATCGATGACCACCGCGATGCACCCGGCGCTCACGGCGTCGGGTGCATCGCGTCGTAGTGGCGGAAAGTCGGCTGGAAGCGCAGCAGCAGAAGCAGCGCGGCGATGATCACGACACCGCCGAACGCGGGCGGGAACCACAGCGCGACGAGCGCTGCGGCTGCGCCGGCGTAGAGGTCGCCGAGGCGCGGGCCGCCCGTCACCACGACGGTGAAGACGCCTTGGATGCGTCCGCGCATGGTGTCCGGTGTCGCGGTCTGCAGAATCGTCTGCCTGAAGATCGACGACACGTTGTCCGCGGCTCCCGCGCCGGCGAAGAGCAGGCACGCGACGACGATGGCCGGAACGTTCGGATGCGCGGCATCGGCCTTCCCGAACCATCCGGTCGTGAGAAGCCCCAGTTCGATCCCCAGCGCGAGGATGAACGCGCCGTAGACGATGACGGACCGCCCCACCGCGAGCCCCTGGAACCTGACGTGTCCCAGCGGACCGGAGAAGACGCTGCTGATCAGCGCACCGATCGCGAACGCCGCCGTGAGGACGCCGACCGTCACGGCTCCGCCGCCGAGCAGCAGCGCGCCGGCCGCAGGCAGGAGCACCCGTGCCTGGCCGAATGTCATGGCGATGATGTCGGCGATGAACGACATCCGCACGTTCGGCGCCGTCCGCAGGAAGCGCAGGCCCTCGACGACGGATGCCCAGCCGGGCTTGGCGGCCTCGCCCTCAGGGACGATGGAGGGCAGCGTAGCGATGCCGAGGAATGCGAACACGAACAGCACGACGTCGACGGAGTAGGTCCAGCCGAAGCCGACGGCCGCGACGAGAACGCCGGCGAGGGCCGGTCCTAGCGTCACCGAGACGCCGGTGGAGATGCCGCCGAGGGCGGAGGCTGCAGGGATGAGCCTGCGGTCCAACAGTCGCGGCAGGATCGCCATCCGCGTGCTCGAGACGACCGTTGCCGCCACGGAGTTCACGGTGGCGAGCACGTAGAGAAGCCAGACGTTGTCCACGTGGAACCACGCGAGCAACGCGATCGTGACGGTGGACCCCCATGCCAGGATCGCGGAGAGCAGCGCGAGCAGACGGCGGTCGACGACATCCGCGAGCATGCCGCCGTAGATGCCGAAGAACACCATCGGCAGGAGCGCGAAGAGCGCGACGCCCGAAACGGCCAGGGTGGACTGAGTGAGGTCGTAGACCTGGAGGCCGATGGCCACGATCGTCATCTGGCCACCGATACCGGAGATCGATCCGCCGATCCAGAGACGGGCGAAGGCCGGACTGCTGCGCAGCGGGCTCAGGTCGACGAAGAGGGAGCGGCGGCGGTGCGCGACCGCATCGGCTTCGGAAGTATCGGGGGCAGGGCTCTCGCCCTCGGGATGGTGGTGCGGCACGGCTTCCGACGCTACACGGCCCGCGCACGGGTGCGTGGCGCGCGGTTGGGCGGGAGTCGTCCGAGGATGACGCGCTGAGCCCGGCGCCGGCCGGGCGAGCACGCCTAGAGTAGGCGGGTGAGTCGCGCGCGTGAGGAACTGGACCGTCTGCTCGTAAGCGTCCCGGATTTCCCGGAGCCCGGCATCCTCTTCCGTGATCTGGCACCCGTCTTCGCCGACGGCATCGCCTTCCGGGCACTGGTCGACGACCTCGCGGCGCATTTCGAAGGCGGATTCGACGCCGTCGCCGGAGTAGAGGCACGAGGGTTCGTGCTGGCGGCCGCTGTCGCGTATGCAGCAGGGGTCGGCGTGCTCGTCGTGCGCAAGGCCGGCAAACTCCCCGGCGTCGTCCTCAGCGAGACGTACGACCTGGAGTACGGCACGGCCACCCTCGAGCTGGAGCCAGACCGCCTGCCACAGGGCTCGCGCGTGCTGGTGCTCGACGACGTGCTCGCCACCGGCGGAACGCTGGCGGCGTCGGCACGCCTCATCGCGGGTGCCGGCTATTCGGTGGCCGGCTTCGGCGTGGTTCTGGAACTCGCCGACCTGGCAGGGCGCGAGCGGCTCGGCGACACCCCGGTGTACAGCATCGCTGCGCTCTGACGCTCCTCGAGCGCCTTCGCCTCGCCCGTCACCGCCCGCGCACGGACCCTTCCAGGATGGAGCCCGCACTCTCCGGGTGAGAATGCGGCGAAACCCACCGAGGACGGCATCCGCGTGCCTAGCCTGATGCGGTGAACGGGAGGAATACGACGGTCATCGGCGCCGACGAGAGGATGAATCCCGTCGTCGCCACGGTGCAGGGCGAGGTGCGCGGTGTGTACGGCGGAGAGCTGTATGCGTTCAAAGGGATCCCTTACGCGGCACCGCCCGTCGGTGGACTCCGGTTCCGCGCCCCGCGTCCGCCCGAGCCGTGGAACGGTGTGCGCGACGCCACGACGTTCGGGCGCATCGCCCCGCAGCCGATCCAGAGCGGTCCAGGTGCCCAGAGACGTGAGATGAGCGAGGACTGCCTCACCGTCAACGTGTACACGCCCGAACTGGGCGACGCAGGGCTGCCGGTGATGGTGTGGATCCACGGCGGCGCGTACTACGTGGGATCCTCGGCGGATCCGCTCTACGACGGCACACGGCTCGCGCGGCTCGGCGTGGTCGTCGTCACGTTCAACTACCGGATCGGGCCGCTCGGATACATCGACCTGTCGTCGTTCTCGACGGCTGACGACGTGTTCGAGAGCAACGTGGGGCAGCGCGACCAGCTGGCGGCGCTGGCCTGGGTGCGGGACAACATCCGGGCGTTCGGCGGATCGCCGGACCGTGTCACGCTCTTCGGCGAGTCCTCAGGCGCAGGTGCCGTCACGACCATGATGGCGACGCCGAGCGCTGAGGGGCTCCTGCACAAGGCGATCGCGCAGAGCTCGCCTGTGGGCAGCGTGTACAGTCCGGAAACGGCACGCGTCGCAGCCGAGCGCTTCCTGCGCAGGCTGGACGTCACGGCCGATCAGGTTCGCCGACTGCGACGCATTCCAGCGGGAGCGCTGATCGAGGCGGGTGCGAGGCTCGTCGTCGACACGAGCACCACGGAGCCGGGGACCATTCCGGTGGCGCCGGTCGTGGACGGCGAACTCGTGACGGAGTATCCGCTCACCGCGATGGCCAAGGGAGACGCGCTGCGCATCCCGCTCCTGATCGGATCGAATCGCGACGAGGCGATGCTGTTCCGCCTGCTGCGCTCGCCGATCGTGCCGAACACGTCGAAGGCCGTCCAGCTCATGGTGGAGCGTCTCGGCACGCCGGAGGCGCTGGCCGTGCCGTCCGGGTATCGCGGATACCCGCGGTTGCGACCCGCGCTCCAGCTGTCGACGGATGCCGCCTTCCGCATGCCGACGGTGTGGGCCGCCTCGGCGCAGAGCCGTTTCGCTCCGACCTGGGCGTACGAGTTCGACTTCGCCCCACCGCTTCTGCGCGTCGCCGGCCTCGGGGCGATGCACGGCGCCGAGCTGCCTCACGTCTTCGGCACGCCCGTGCCGCGCTGGGTCGCTGCGGGGGCCGTTTCCTCCGGGCGCAAGCTCACCGAGCGGATGCAGCGTCGCTGGGTCTCGTTCGCGACAGACGGCGATCCCAACCCGGTCGGCATGGAGCCGTTCTGGCCGCGTTACGACACGGACTCGCGCTACACCTATGTCTTCGGCGGGCGCGATCGCATCGTCTCGGATCCGCATGGACGCATCCGTCAGGCGTGGGGCGACGGGATCATCGCCTTCCGCTGACCCGGATTCACGACGTTCCGCTGAACGGGGCGGCGCGTCAGGCGGTCGCGAGCAGCGCTCGGCGCAGCAGTGCCCACAGCTCCGGCTCGGCCAGCACGCGGAAGTGGCCGGCGGAGGGCAGACGAATGTTGGCACGGGCATCCGGAAGCACGCTTCCGCCGGGGATCTGCGGATCGAAGGCAGGGAACGCGGAAACGATCGCACGATTGGCCGAGTGGTTCACGGCCAGCTCGAGAAGCGTCTCGTCGGCGGGGGAGAAGTCGCGCAACGACCGCAGCGGCGCATGGGTGGCGAAGACGGATCCGGAGAACGGCGTCGCGACGGCGACCATGCCACGGATGCGCCGGCTCGTGCGCTCCCAGGTCATCACCTGCTTGCCGACGAGTCCGCCCTTGCTGTGCGCGATGATCAGCACGTCGCGGAGATCGTGGCGTTCCAGGTAATCCGCCGTCTGCAGTGCTGTTGCCGTGATCGGACGCACATTGCGGTGCAGCGCGGTGACCAGGTGGGGCTGCCGTCCGTTCGCGAGCGCGAGAGCAGCGAACGGGTCGAGGAACCGCGGCGACTCGTGCACTCCTGGCAGCAGGAGCACTGGCGATCCGTTGAGCGGATGCCGCCCCTGACGCTGCATCCACCTCCGAGCCCTCGCCCCCAGCAGGTGCCACGCCGGAAGGAACGCGGAGTCGACGCCCCCGACGGCGGCCGCGGTCAGCACGCCGATCGCCGTGAGCTCGGAATCGCTCGCCGCGCCCGCGGCACCGCGGCCATCATCCGCCATGTGTTCACGGTAACGTTCCGCGGCTCGCGCGCACCGACGGGCCCTCCCCCGAACAGGGCAGGTAGTGTCGTTCGGGTAGTTCGCGAACCGGCCCACGACATTCGTGCGGCCCGAGAGGAGGCCACCTGTGACCCCGACGAGGAAGACCAGCCCGCGCACAGAAACACCGGAGGCCGAGTCCGAGTACACCGTCGAGGACATCGCGGCCGAGGCTTCGGGCGAGCCGTGGCAGGCGCCCGCGCCGATCGAGGACGCCGACCGCTCGGCATCCGCACCCGTTCCGACGCCCAGCCCGGCGCGCGCTCCCGAGCCGGCACCGCTCACAGCGACGCAACTGCTGAACGATCCGCTCCTCGGGACCCATGACGAGATCATCGTCGACCTGGGCCTCAAACTGCGCTGGGCGGCCGTCGGGTATGCGCTGCTCGGCGTCGTGGCATCCTGGCTCATCGCCGCAGAGGTGGCGGTCGCCACCAAGAGCGGGGCTCCCTTCGGATGGGCGCTGGCGGCGACCATCCTCATCTTCGCGGCAGCCGTCTGGTACTTCGCGGATGTCTCCAGCCGCTTCGCCTCAGTGGCCGCGTACCGCAAGGCGAAGACGCCGCAAGCCATCGCCCGTCTCAACCGCGGTGCCGTCGTCGGCCTCTACAGCGTCGTCGGCGCGTGGATCGGAGTCGCCCTCGGCGTGCTCGTGGTGATCAGCGGAGCCGTGACCGCTGTGCTCACTCTCGCGGTCGGCGCAGCAGGATGGACCTGGTTCTTCGGCGCCATCCCCGCCGTGCTCCTCTACGTGTACTGCTTCGGGCTGCTGCACTACCGGTTGCTGGAGAAGGCGCGCGACGCCGTCGCGTGAGCCGGTCGCGCACTCTCGGGCGTGATCGCCGTCACTTCTTGCAGCGCGGTGCTGCTAAACTCTTCAGGTTGCCGTCATGACGGCCGCGGAAAAAGAGCGCCCGGACAGTCGGTCCGAGGCACCGCGCAACGAGAGGAAGGGGATCGAATCTATGGCACTCGATGCAGATGTCAAGAAGGCGATCATCGAAGAGTACGCAACCCACCCCGGTGACACCGGATCCCCCGAGGTTCAGGTCGCGATCCTGACCAAGCGGATCAAGGACCTCACCGAGCACCTCAAGGAGCACAAGCACGACCACCACTCGCGTCGTGGCCTGCTGCTTCTGGTTGGTCAGCGTCGCCGCCTGCTGGGTTACCTGCAGGAGATCGACATCAACCGTTACCGCTCGCTCATCGAGCGTCTCGGTCTGCGCCGATAAGGAGCAGTCGAGAACGGTTGCCGATACGGCAGCTCTTCGCGTGACAACGCGAACTCTTGGGGAACGGCCCGTCACTTCGGTGGCGGGCCGTTCTCGTTGTCCGGCCAGCCCGCGTCCGCCGACAGCGCCCGAGGTCCCGTTTCGATCACAAAGGGTGCCGACCACCCGCGTGGTCAATCGCAATTCCTGTCATCGAAACGGGACCTCGCTGCCGTTCGGCGCCGGCCTAGTCGGATGCCCACGTGCGACGATCTCAGTCGCGGAAGGCCTCGATCGAGGCACCGAGCGAGACGAGCCGCTCCTGCAGGCTCTCGTAGCCGCGGGCGATGATGTCGACGTTGCGCAGCACACTCTCGCCCTTGGCGGCGAGCATGGCGATGAGGATCACGACCGCCGGACGCAGCGCGGGCGGGCAGCTCACCTCCGCACCCGAGAGGTGCGCCGGGCCCGTCACATCGAGGCGGTGCGGATCGCGCAGGGTGACGCTGGCGCCGAGCCGCGTCAGATCGAGCAGGTGGATCGCGCGACCCTCGTAAACCCAGTCGTGGATCAGCGTCGTGCCTTCGGCCATGGCAGCGATGATGACGAAGAACGGAAGGTTGTCGATGTTGAGCCCCGGGAAGGGCATCGCGTGGATTTTGTCGATCGGCGCGCGCAGACGGGACGGATGCACGGTGATGTCCACGAGCCGCGTGCGACCGTTCGCCGCCGGATACTCCTCGCTCACCTCGAACTCCAGCCCCATCTCCGCAAGGGTGGCCAGCTCGATCTCGAGGAACTCGATCGGTGCTCGCGTCACCGACAGCGTCGACTCCGTGACGATTCCGGCGGTCAGCAGACTCATCGCCTCCACGGGATCCTCGCTCGGCCAGTAGTCGACCTCCGCGTCGATCTCGGGCTTGCCGACGATGCGCAGCGTCGTCGTTCCGATGCCGTCGATGCGCACGCCGAGGAGCTCCAAGAAGAAGCACAGGTCCTGGACCATGTAGTTCGGACTGGCATTGCGGATGACCGTCTCACCGTCGTGGGCCGCCGCGGCGAGGATGGCGTTCTCGGTCACCGTGTCGCCGCGCTCGGTGAGCACGATCCGTCGTGGCCCGGCCTTCGCGCGATCGACGGATGCCTGGTACCAGCCTCCCGTCGTGTTCACGCTCAGGCCGAACGGACGCAGCGCGATGAGGTGCGGTTCAACGGTGCGGGTGCCGAGGTCGCATCCGCCGGCATAGGGCAGACGGAAGGAGTCGAACCGTCCGCTCAACGGCCCGAGGAACATGAGCACGCTGCGCGTGCGGCGTGCCGCGGCCGCGTCGATCGCATCGAGGCGCAACTCCTCCGGCGCGATGATCTCGAGCGTTTCGCCGTCTTCCGACCAGGTGACGCTTGCACCGAGACTGCGCAGCACATCGATGATCCTGTCGACCTCGACGATGCGTGCCATGCGATGCAGTCGGGTGACGCCGCGGTTCAGCAGCGAGGCGCACAGCAGCGCGACCGCGCCGTTCTTGCTCGAGTTGACGGCGATGGATCCGCTCAGCTTGTGGCCGCCCTGCACCCTCAGGTGCAGGTGCTGCGGCGCATTGCCGATGGAGACGATCTGCTGGTCGAGCGCTGCGCTGATGCGGGCGATCATCTCAAGGCTGAGGTTCTGGCCGCCCTGCTCCATGCGGTTGACGGCGCTCTGACTGGTTCCGATCCGTTCCCCCAGCTGCGCCTGGGTCAGGCCGCGGCCCTTGCGTGCACTGCGGATGAGTGCCCCGACTTCGCGTGACGGGCTTGCCGGAGCGGATGCGACGTTGTCGGTCGCGGATCGCGCATCCTGCTCAGGGGCAGCGGCATCGTGAACAAGAGCCTGCACATCGGTCATGACGCCACCGTAACATCATGGATGAGATATTGGTTCGCGTGCGGGAGGCGTGGCGCGCGTGCGTCAGGCCGTGGCATCCGTTCGAGCGAGTTCCGTGGCGAGCTGACGTGTTCCCTTGTTCCACGGGGTGCCGTGGCCGGGCAGCACCCAGGTCGCGTCGATCGAGGCGAGCTTCGCGTGGGACAGCGCGGCGGCATCCGTATCGTCGGTGAACGGTGCGGGCTGAGGCCCCTTGGCACCGGTCAGCACGTGGCGCGTCGTGAACGCATCGCCGACGAACACGGCGTCGACCGAGGGGACCACGATCGCGATGCTGCCGGCGGAGTGGCCGGGCAGGGAGACGATGCGCGGGTTGCCAGGCAGGTCGAGCACGTCGCCGTCGTGAACCGTGACGACCTCGGTGAGGAACTTCGTGCGCATTCCACCCTTGCGCAGCGTGTACCAGAGGAACTGGGTCGTCGCCCCGAGGTGCATCGAACCCCATGCCGGATGCGTCGACTCTTCGCCACGCGCGCGTGCCGCGTCGGCCTCGTGCACGTAGACCGGGATGCCGAACTTGCTGCGCAGCCGCTCGGCGTAGCCGATGTGGTCGGTGTCGCCGTGGGTGAGGATGACTCCGCGGACGTCGGTGACGGAGCGGCCCATGGTCGTGAGCTCGCGCTGCAGGTCGGCGTACTGGCCGGCGATGCCGGCATCGATGAGGGTGAGGCCGTTGTCGCCCTCGACGAGATAGGCGGCGACGAGGTCGTTTCCGACTCGGTGGAGGCCGGGGGCGAGTTCCATGATCGATTCCTTTCGGGTGAGGCACGGCGGGAATGCTGTGCGTCGATGAAGGCTACGATAGTTAGCCATGTAGGCTAATGTCAATAGCCAAAGTCGAGAACGTGCCGATCACCACGGGATCCAGGCGCGATGGACGACGAGGAGCCGTGATGCCAGCACCGACACGAACCAGCAACGACGCCATCGTGACAGCAGCCCTCGACCTCGTCGACAGCGGCGGACCGGACGCGCTGACCATGCAGGCCGTCGCCGACCGCGTCGGCGTGCGTGCTCCGTCGCTCTACAAGCGGGTGGAGAGCAGGGACCACCTGCTCGGGCTCCTCGTGGAGCGCATCACGGTGAAACTGGCATCGGTGCTCGACGGCGCAGCGGATGCCGAAACCGACGACCCGTTCGCCGGCGTGGTGTCGATGGCGCAGGCACTCCGCGGGTTCGCGCACGAGCATCCGCACCTCTTCGGGCTCGTCTTCGGACAGCTTCCGGATGCGGCCAAGCCGCCGCGCGAGTCCCTGGCCCGATCCGCCGCCGCTGTGCTGACCGTGTCGGAGCGTCTCGCGGGGCCGGATGCCGCACTGGACGCGGCGCGGACGATCACCGCCTGGGCATACGGATTCCTCACGATGGAGCTGGCCGGAGCGTTCCAGCTGGGCGGGGATCCCGAGGCCGCCTTCGATTACGGCGCCGCGGCGATCGCGCGCTCGATCGACGCGCGGAACGGCATGCGCGCGCACGAGTGATGCGTGCCGCCGCAGGGCTCCTGCGAGTTTCGCAGCGCGCCCTGGCCCCGCATGGGGCCGTCGTCGTACCCTGAAAAGGACGCTCGGCAATGGTGCCGCGCGGGCCGGCTCGCCACAAGCATCAGCCGGTCACGATCGATGAAGGCTGCGTACAACGATGCTCACCATCCGACCTGGTACAGACACGTCAACACGGCAGGGGTCCCTTGCCCGGCTGATAGCCCCCGACGGACAACGGCTGAACGACCCAGACCTCGACCCGTGGGTCGCCGATGTGTTCGAGGAGCAGCTCCTCGGGCTGTATCAGGACATGGTGGTCGCACGCCGTATCGACACCGAGGCGACAGCCTTGCAGCGTCAGGGGCAGCTGCTCCTCTGGGCTCCGCTCACCGGCCAAGAGGCCGCGCAGATCGGATCGGCACGAGCGCTCCGTCCCGACGACTTCGTGTTCGAGACCTACCGCGAGAACGCCGTCGCGTACGTGCGCGGCGTCTCGATGTCCGACCTTCTGCGCGTCTGGAAGGGCTCGCAGTTCTCCGGGTGGAACCCGTACGAAGTCAACATGGCGACTCCGACGGTGATCATCGGCGCTCACACCCTGCACGCTGTCGGCTACGCGATGGGCATCACGCGCGACGAAGCCGACGCCGTCGCGATCGCCTACTTCGGCGACGGCGCGACGAGCGAGGGCGACACCAACGAGGCGATGATCTTCGCCGCCGCCTACAACGCACCGGTCGTCTTCTTCTGCCAGAACAACCAGTACGCCATCTCCGAGCCCGTCGGCCTTCAGGCGCAGAAGCCCATCGCCGACCGGGCGCCCGGGTTCGGCATCCCGAGCATTCGCGTGGACGGCAATGACGTGCTCGCCGTGCTCGCGGCGACCAGGATGGCCCTCGACCACGCTCGCACGGGAGAGGGTCCGATGTTCATCGAGGCCGTCACGTACCGCATGGGGCCGCACACCACCTCGGACGATCCGACCAAGTACCGGGACAAGGACGAGCTCGAGTCGTGGAAGGAGCGCGATCCGATCGAACGGATGCGCCTCCTCCTGACCGACTCCGGCATGTTGGACGAGGAGCGTGCAGCGGCCGTCAAGGCGAAGTCCGACGAGGTCGCGGCATCCCTCCGTGAGGCGTGCCTGGCGCTGCGACCAAGGGATCCGCTCGCCATCTTCGACGACGTCTACGCGCAGACGCCGCCGTCGCTCGCCAGGGAGCGGGACGCCTACGCCGCCTACCTCGCGTCGTTCGAGAACACGAACGGCGCCGACGGTGAGGGGGTGTCACGATGACGGAGCTGACGCTTGCGAAATCCATCACGACCGGACTCGCAGATGCCATGGAGGCCGACGAGCGCGTGCTGCTGCTCGGCGAAGACATCGGCAAGCTCGGCGGCGTGTTCCGTGTGACGGATGGCCTGCAGGCTCGGTTCGGAACGGATCGCGTCGTCGACACACCGCTCGCCGAAGCCGGGATCATCGGCACGGCGATCGGCCTGGCGTACCGCGGATTCCGCCCGGTGTGCGAGCTGCAGTTCGACGGATTCGTGTTCCCCGGCTTCGACCAGGTCGTGGCGCAGGTGGCGAAGATGCGGTACCGCACGCTCGGCGCCGTGAGCATGCCGATCACGATCCGGGTGCCGTTCGGCGGCGGGATCGGATCCGTCGAGCACCACTCCGAGTCGCCGGAGGCGTACTTCGCCCACACACCGGGGCTGCGCGTCGTCGCGTGCTCGAACCCGCAGGACGCGTACACGATGATCCGTCAGGCGATCGAGTGCGACGACCCCGTGGTGTTCTTCGAGCCGAAGCGGCGCTACTGGGCGAAGGGCGATGTTCTGCCCGATGTCGCCGACGCACCATCCCTCGACCAGGCGCGCGTCGTCGTCGCGGGAACGGATGTGACGCTGGTGACGTACGGCCCGCTGGTGCAGACCGCGAAGGACGCCGCCGTCGCCGTAGAGGACGACGGCGTGTCGATCGAGGTGATCGACCTCAGGTCGCTGTCGCCGTTGGACGAGGATGCGATCACCGCATCGGTCGCCAAGACCGGACGCATCGTGATCGCGCACGAGGCGCAGCGGTTCGGCGGCCTGGGAGCGGAGATCGCCGCGATGGTCACCGAGCGCTGCTTCGATCGGCTCGTCGCTCCTCCGTTGCGGGTGACGGGGCACAACATCCCGTATCCGCCGTCGGAGCTGGAGGACCACCACGTGCCGGATCTCGACCGCATGCTCGACGCGGTCGACCGTGTGATGGGGGTGAGGGTGTGAGCGTCAAGGAATTCGCCCTCCCCGATCTGGGTGAGGGGCTGACTGAATCCGAGGTGGTCGCCTGGCGTGTCTCGGTCGGCGAGACGGTGGAGTTGAACCAGATCATCGCCGAGGTCGAGACGGCGAAGGCGCTCGTCGAGGTGCCCTCGCCGTTCGCCGGCGTCGTTCGCGCCCTGCACGCCGAACCGGGGGAGACCCTCGAGGTCGGCGCGCCCCTGATGTCCTTCGACGTCGACGATGGGAGCGGCGGGAGCGCTGATGTCGTGCCGGAGGGTGCGGAAGCCGATGCCTCGGCTGGCGAGCCCGCTCGCGTTCCGGAGCCGGTCGGCGCCGCGGTGGGTGCCGCATCCGGCACACGTTCCGGGCGACCGGTCGTCGGCCACGACAGCGGACGGCCGAGGGTGGAGGCGGCGACGGGACCCGGGCCGAACGCACCTGTGGAGGGCGGCGCGGACGAGGAGCGTCACGCCATGCTCGTCGGGCGGGGCCCCAAGGCGCAGTCGTCCAAGCGACCGCAGCGACGCTCGCGATCCGGTCGTCTCGTCGAGCCGTTTGTGTGGGAACGCCCGGCTGGTGTCGGGAAGAGCAGTGCCGCGGCCTCCGTGCGCTCCGAGGCCGCAACCGACCGAGCCGCAGGGTCTGCGACGGAGTCGAGCGGATCCCGCGGCGAGACGGCGTCAGGCGAGGTCCGAACCGCGGCGACCGGTGTGCGCAGACGCACGGCGGAGGCCATGGCGCGCAGCGCAGCGGTGCCGCAGGTGACGGAATTCCTGACGGTCGACGTGACGCGCGGCATCCGCCTCCTCGACCGCCTAGCTGACACGGCGGAGTTCCGCGGTCGCCGGCTCACCGTGCTCACGCTCGCCGCCAGGGCGCTCTGTCTCGCTCTCGAGTCGACGCCGGAGGCCAACACGCGCTGGGACGAGACGACGGGTGAGATCGTCGCGCCGCCGACGGTCAACCTCGGCATCGCGGTGGCGATGCAGCGCGGACTCGTCGTGCCGAACATCCGCGATGCGGCGAGCATGCGGATGCCCGACCTGGCCGACGCGCTGGTCGCGCTCGTCGACCGTGCACGGTCCGGCAAGTCGACGCCCTCCGAATTCTCGGGCGGCACCATCACGATCACGAACGTCGGCGTCTTCGGCGTGGATGCCGGCACGCCTCTGCTGAACCCTGGCGAGACTGCGATCCTCGCTCTGGGCGCCGTTGCCCGACGTCCGTGGGAGCACAAGGGAAAGGTGCGTTTGCGGCAGGTCATGACGTTGAGCCTCACGTTCGATCACCGGGTGATCGACGGCGAGCAGGGATCGCGGCTCTTGCGCGATGTGGCGCGCATCCTGTCGGATCCGGCCACAGCCCTGGCCGTGGCCTGAGCGCCACGATGCGGCTCGGCTGCGCGGTGAGCGCATCCTGGGCCGCATGAACTCCGGCGGGTCCCCCTCCCTGAGCGGGTGGAGCATGTCGAGGCGCACAACTCATCAGTAGCTGCGCCCGCCCAGGGTGACCCCGCCGGTGCGGTCGGCGTGGTCTCGACACGCTGCCGACGCCGGGTCGGCGCCGCGTCTACCGGAACACGCACGATTCGCCGTACGGAGATCACGGTTTCCGTACGGCGAATCGTCTGTTCAACGGTGCCGTGGCCCGGGTGTTGTCGGCGCGACGCGGTAGGGAGAAGCCACGCAGCGTCGACTACGACCGATGAGGGTGGGTGCGTCGTCAGTTCAGCGCGGCAGGCGGCAGCAGGCACGCGGATGCCATCTCCCGCAGCAGCGCCCCGACCACTGCCAGCGGCGGCCTGCTCGCGGTGTGCGCACGACTGGAGTGCGGCGTCGAGTTGATCAATCCGAACACGGCAAGCGCGCGTACCCGCAGTGCGCGGCGGTCGTCTTCCGGGTGGAGGTCTTGCAGCACATCAACCCAGAGTTCGACGTACGTGCGCTGCAGGGTGCGCACGCGGGCGGCATCCGTCGCCGACAGGCTGTCGAGGTCGCGGTCCTGCGCCCGGATGACGTCGGGCTGGGAGAGCGCGAAGGCCACGTGGAATGCGACGAGTGCCGCCAGCGCGTCCCGCGCCGACGGGGCATCGGTGACGCATGCGCGGCCGCCGGACAGCAGACCTTCGCTGACATCGATCAGAAGCGCGGCGAGCACGGCCTGTTTGCCGCTGAAGTGCTTGTACACGGCCGGACCGCTGACGCCCACAGCCGCACCGAGGTCCTCGATCGAGACCCCGGCGAACCCGCGTTCGGCGAACAGGGTGGCTGCCGCTGCCAGAAGTGCCTCGCGGCGATCCGCCTTCGCGCGACTGCGCGGCGTCGCCTCCTGCGACCCGGTCTTGCCCGGATCCCTTGAGGCGGGCGCACCCGCGCCGGCCGGTCGCCCCGCCCGGGTCGTCGCCGCACTGGTCATCCCTCGACTCTAGACACTTCGGTTAATGATCGCTAACCTTATTTCGGTTAGATACCACTAACCGAAGTGTGCGATCCGGCATCCGGAATGCCATGGAGAACAGCGACCTTCGGCGGATCCCGAGGTCGGGTAATGCGGCGACGAGGCCACCGTCCGGCGTCGCGGCGAGCGCGAGGAGGCGACCAGCGATGTCGATGACGGAAGTCGCATCGGATACTCGGCCACCGGCATCCGCGGGCACCCAGCGCGAGCTCGTCGCCGAGCTGCGGGAGCGTCTTGCGCTGGCCGCACGGGGCGGAAGCGACGTCGCGCGCGAGCGGCACACGTCGCGCGGCAAGCTGCTGCCCCGGGAACGGGTGGAGCGGTTGCTGGATCCTGGCAGTCCCTTCCTCGAGATCGCGCCTCTCGCGGCGTCCGGCATGTACGACGACGAGTGTCCTGCGGCCGGCGTCATCGCAGGCATCGGGCTCGTCTGCGGGAGACACGTGATGATCGTGTGCAACGACGCGACGGTCAAGGGCGGCACCTACTTCCCGATGACGGTCAAGAAGCACCTCCGTGCGCAGGAGATCGCCCTCGAGAACCGACTTCCGTGCGTCTATCTCGTCGATTCCGGCGGCGCCTACCTGCCTATGCAGGACGAGGTCTTCCCCGATCGCGACCATTTCGGCCGCATCTTCTTCAATCAGGCGCGCATGTCCGCTGCCGGCATCCCGCAGATAGCAGCCGTGCTGGGATCGTGCACCGCCGGCGGCGCGTACGTGCCGGCGATGAGCGACGAGAACATCATCGTTCGCGGTCAGGGCACGATCTTCCTCGGCGGCCCGCCGCTCGTGAAAGCGGCCATCGGCGAGGTGGTCACGGCAGAGGATCTCGGCGGGGGAGATGTGCACTCGCGCGTCTCCGGCGTCACCGACCACCTGGCGGAGGACGACGAGGATGCCCTCCGCATGGTCCGTGAGATCGTCGCGACCCTGCCGCGGCCGTTGGAACCGGCCTGGGAGGTCGTCGCGAGCCGTGCGGCCCCGAAGGATCCGGCATCGGTGCTCGACGTCGTGCCCGTCGATCTGCAGACCGCCTACGACGTGCGCGAGGTGATCGAACGGACCGTCGACGCCGATACGTTCACCGAGTTCAAACCGGAGTACGGGACGACGCTGGTCACGGGATTCGCCCGGGTGCACGGGCATCCGGTCGGGATCGTCGCCAACAACGGCGTGCTCTTCAGCGAGTCGGCCCTCAAGGGCGCCCACTTCATCGAGCTGTGCGACGCCAGGGGCGTTCCGCTCGTCTTCCTGCAGAACATCTCCGGATTCATGGTCGGAAAGGACGCCGAGGCCGGCGGCATCGCGAAGCACGGCGCGAAGATGGTCACCGCCGTCTCCACGACCAGGGTGCCGAAGCTGACCGTCGTGATCGGTGGATCCTTCGGCGCGGGCAACTACTCGATGTGCGGGCGCGCCTACTCGCCGCGGTTCCTCTGGATGTGGCCGGGCGCACGCGTCTCGGTCATGGGCGGGCGGCAAGCCGCTTCGGTGCTGTCGACGATCCGTCGCGACGGCATCGAGAAACGCGGCCAGACGTGGAGCGCCGACGACGAGGAGGCGTTCGCCGAGCCGATACGACAGCGCTACGACGAGCAGGGCAGTCCCTACTACTCGACAGCACGGCTCTGGGACGACGGCGTCATCGATCCGGCCGACACCCGCACCGTGCTCGGTCTCGCCCTCGACGTGGTCTCCCGTTCCCCGCTTCCGGCGGCCGGCGAGCCGCGCTTCGGCCTTTTCAGGATGTGACGCGATGAGTGAATCCCGATTCGACACTACTCCGGCGCGCGACTCCACGCCCGTCTTCAGCACCGTGCTCGTCGCCAATCGCGGCGAGATCGCGTGCCGCGTCATCCGCACGCTGCGCTCCATGGGCATCCGCTCCGTCGCGGTGTACAGCGACGCGGACGCCGGAGCCCGACACGTGCGCGAAGCCGACGAAGCAGTCCGCATCGGGCCGGCGGATGCCGCACGCAGCTACCTGGACATCGACGCCGTGCTCGGCGCGGCTCGCCGGACGGGTGCGCAGGCGATTCATCCGGGATACGGGTTCCTCTCCGAGAACCCCGCGTTCGCCGCAGCGTGCGACGACGCGGGGATTGTCTTCATCGGACCGTCCGCGTCAGCGATCGAGGCGATGGGCGACAAGGTTCGCGCCAAGCGGCTCGTCGCCGACCACGGCGTGCCCGTCACGCCCGGCGTCGATGACCGCAGCCTCGACGACGGCGCGCTCGCCGCAGCCGCCGAGCGGCTCGGGCTCCCCGTGCTGGTGAAGCCGTCGGCCGGCGGCGGCGGCATGGGCATGGCCGAGGTGCGAGAGGCGTCGGAGCTGCCTGCGGCACTCCGCACTGCGCGACGAATCGCCCTGGCCGCGTTCGGCGACGACGCGCTCTTCGTCGAACGGCTCATCGAGACCCCTCGTCACATCGAGGTGCAGGTGCTCGCGGATGCCCACGGTCACGTCGTGCACCTCGGCGAGCGCGAGTGCTCGCTGCAGCGGCGCCATCAGAAGGTCGTCGAGGAGTGTCCGTCGCCCGCCGTGAGCGCAGACCTGCGTGCCAGGCTCGGATCCGCCGCCTGCGACGTGGCCAGGAGCGTGGGCTACACGGGCGCCGGGACGGTCGAGTTCCTGGTCTCCGCGAGCGATCCGAACACCTTCTACTTCATGGAGATGAACACACGGCTGCAGGTGGAGCATCCGGTCACCGAGCTCGTCTGTCGCATCCAGCAGCAGGACGACGCACCGGAGCGCCGCATCGACCTCGTCGAGCAGCAAGTGCGGATCGCGGCGGGCGAGGCACTGGCGTTCGAGCAGGGCGACGTGGGTCTTGATGGGCATGCGGTGGAGGTCCGCGTCTACGCGGAGGACCCGGCGCGCGGTTTCCTGCCCGCCACCGGCACGATCCTCGTGCTGCACGAGCCAGAGGGCGAGGGCATCCGCGTCGACAGCGCGCTCCTTCCGCAGCTCGCAGTGACCGATGCGTACGATCCGATGCTGGCCAAAGTGATCGCGTGGGGGAGCGATCGCGACGAAGCGTTCCGGCGGCTGTCGGCAGCACTCCGCGAAGCGACGGTGCTCGGTGTCCGCACCAATCTGAGGTTCCTGCTCGACCTCATCGACCACGGCGACGTGCGAGCCGGCAGGCTCGACACCGGGCTCATCGCACGGATGCTCGACGCGGCGCAGGAGCGCAGCTCGCGCTCATCCGGCACCGAAGTGGAGACCGACCCGTTCGAAAGCCGCTCCCTCGATCGCGATGCGCCGCGCGCCGCCGCTCTGCTCCTGCACGACGATGCGTGGAACACCGGATCGGATGCCCCGTGGTCCCGTCCGAACGCCTGGCGCATCGGTGGCCAGCAACCTGTCCACTACGTCTTCCGGTCCGGTGACGAGACCGTCGACGTCGCTCTGCACGGAACTCCCGCCGCAGCGACGGTGACGGTCGGGACGAGTCCTCGTGTTCGCGTCAGCATCCTCGACCGTTCCGGGCACGACCTGCTCGTCGAGCTCGACGGACTCAGCAGACGATTCCGCACAGCGCGCGACGGAGACACGGTGTGGCTCGCGGCCGAGGGATCCACGTGGGTGCTGCGAATGCTTCCCCCCGTCCGGTCGGCAGCCGAACGCGGCACTGCGGCGAGCGCGTCGGGTGCCGCAGCGGACTCCCGCGTGCGCGCACCCATGCCCGGCACCGTGGTCGCTGTGGACATCTCCGATGGGGAGACGGTCGAGGAGGGCGCCGGACTGCTCGTCATCGAGGCGATGAAGATGGAGCACCGACTGACGGCACCGCACGCCGGTGTGGTGCGGCTCGCAGTCGGTGTCGGCGACCGCGTGGCATCCGAGCAGGTGCTCGCGAGCGTCGATGCGACCGCCGGTCCCGATGCACAAGACCTCGGTGCTTCGGGCACTGGCAACTCCGAGACTCGCGTCTCCGGGGGCAGTGCGCCCGAGACCGGTGATCAGGCGATCAGCGCTTCCGCCCAGACCCAGGGCGGCACTCTCGCGGCCGATTCCAGCCGCACCATCCTCACGACGGAAGGACCATCATGATCGACACCGCTGCGAAACGGAGCGTCAGCAATCCGGTGGGCGACGACCCGCGTCTCACGCCGGACCACCTCCAGCTGCGGCACACGGTCCGAGAGTTCGCCGACCACGTCGTCGCGCCGCAGGCGTATCACTACGACACTCAGCGCTCGTTGCCGATGACGATCATCGCCCACATGGGACAGCTCGGACTGTTCGGTCTTCCGTTCCCGAAGGAGTACGGCGGTGCCGGACGCGACTACCTCTCGCTGTGCATCGCCGTCGAGGAACTGGCGCGTGTCGACCAGTCGATCGCCGTCACCCTCGAGGCCGGAATCGGACTCGGCGTCATGCCTCTGTTCCGCTACGGCACGCAGGAGCAGAAGGCGCGTTGGATGCCCGACCTCGTCGCCGGACGCGCCCTCGCCGGGTTCGGCCTCACCGAGGCGGAGGCCGGATCGGATGCCGCCGCCACGAAGACAGTGGCGCGCGAAGACGGCGACGACTGGGTGATCGACGGCACGAAGCAGTTCATCACCAACTCCGGAACCCCGATCACCTCTCTCGTCGTCGTCACGGCCGTCACGGGCGAACGACGCAAGGACGACGGCACCGTGGCTCCAGAGTTGAGCACGATCATCGTCCCGACCGGTACCCCGGGGTTCACCGTGCTGCCGACGTACGACAAGGTCGGCTGGCACACCTCGGACACGCATCCGCTCGTCTTCCGCGGAGTGCGAGTGCCGAAGGAGAACATGCTCGGCGAGCGCGGACGCGGATACGCGAACTTCCTCTCGACGCTCGACGAGGGCCGCGTGGCCTTCGCTGCGCTGTGCACAGGTGCGGCCCAAGGATGCCTCGAGCAGGCCGTCGCGTACGCGAAGTCCCGAGTCGTCTTCGGACACCCGATCGGCCAGCACCAGCACATCGCCTTCCAGTTGGCACGTATGCAGGCGCGCACGCAGACCGCTCGTCTCGCCTACTACGACGCGGCCTTCAAGATGGCAGCCGGCGCTCCGTTCAAGACAGAGGCGTCGATCGCCAAGCTGGTCGGATCAGAGGCCGCGGTGGCGAACGCGCACGACGCCTCCCAGATCATGGGCGGATACGGCTACCTGAACGAGAACGCCGTCGCCCGCCACTACCGCGACTCGAAGATCCTCGAAGTCGGCGAGGGGACGAGCGAGGTACAGCTCATGCTCATCGCCCGCTCGCTCGGATTCGACGATTAGGTACGGCCGACGGCTTGTCGAGCTGCGTTGCGAATGAAGGAGACGCGATGACCGATGACGAAGTGCCCGCCCGCACGGTCGTGCAGCGCGGCCTGTACTACGACGAGCTCGAGGTCGGCACGCTCTACCTCCATCGGCCCGGCCGCACGGTCACCGAGGCCGACAACGTGCTGTTCACCACTCTGACCATGAACTCCCAGTCGCTGCACTTGGACGCGGCATGGGCCGCCACCCAGCCTTTCGGGCAGCGACTGGTGAACTCGATGTTCACGCTGGCGACGCTCGTCGGGGCATCCGTCGGTCAGCTCACGCAGGGCACGATCGTGGCGAACCTCGGCTTCGAGAACGTCGCGTTCCCGCACCCGCTGTTCCACGGCGACACCCTGTACAGCGAGACCTCGGTCGCCGCGAAACGGCCGTCGGCGTCGCGTCCGGGGCAGGGGATCGTCACGTTCGACCACACGGGACGCAACCAGGACGGCGTCGTCGTCGCCACGGCCAGGCGATCCGTGCTGATGTGGTTCTCCGATGCGCACGACGGCGAGGCCGGCGGCCGGCGCGACGAGGGCCGGCCGTGACCGGTCGCCTCGACTTCGGCCCGGCGCTGCTGTTCTGTCCCGGCGACCGCCCGGACCGTTTCGGCAAGGCCCTTGGGCGAGCGGATGCCGTCATCCTCGACCTCGAGGACGGCGTCGCCTCCGCAGACCGTCCGGCGGCGCGCGAAGCGGTCACGGCGTTCGCGCGGGAGCTGTCGGAGGCGGATCCGGATGCCGTGCGGCGCGTGATCGTGCGGGTGAACTCCGCTGACACCGACGACTTCGCCGAGGACCTCGGTTGCCTCCGGGGAACTCCGTTCGGCACGGTGATGCTCGCCAAGACGGCGTCCGTAGATCAGGTGGCACGTCTCGCGGAACAGCTGGACGGCATCCGCATCATCGCACTGTGCGAGACGGCCGCCGGCGTGCTGGCCGCCCCGGAGATCGCGAGGCACCCGTCCGTCGTCGGGCTGATGTGGGGCGCAGAGGACCTCGTAGTCTCGCTCGGCGGCAGCTCCAGTCGCCGAGACGACGGGTCGTATCGCGACGTCGCACGATTCGCGCGCTCGGCCGTGCTGCTCGCAGCGGCGGTCGCGAGAGCGGACGCCATCGACGCCGTGCACGTCGACCTCGACGACCTCGTCGGCCTCGGCGAGGAGGCGGCGGATGCGGTCGCCTCCGGATTCGCCGCCACCGCTTGCCTGCATCCCGCTCAGGTCGCGGTGGTGCGTGCAGCGTATCGGCCGACTGCGCAACGGATCGACTGGGCGCGACGGCTGCTCGCCGCCGCCGAGCTGGCACCGGGGGCCTTCCGTTTCGAGGGCGGGATGGTCGACGAGCCACTCCTCGCGCAGGCCGGCGCGGTACTGCGGCAGGCGGAGCGCGCAGGAGCCGTCGAGTGACGTCGGGCGATGGCCGGCCGAGGCCCTACGATCGCTCCATGCCTCATCCCGCAGCGCCTCGGGCGCGCAGTCCACAATGACGTGGACCGCACGGTGGCCGCGCAGCCGTGACCTCGTCGCGTTCGCGCCCTACGTGATCGTGTCTGTCATCGACATCATCGGATCCGCCGTCGGCGAGCCGGCCATCGCGGCCGCGGTGAAGCCGCTGCTCATGCCGCTGCTCGCCATCCCATTCCTCTTGTTGGTCGGTCGGAACTCGATGCGCATCTCCGTGGTCGGAACGATCGCCCTGCTGTTCGCGTGGCTCGGCGACATCGCGTCGGACTTCATCGTCATGCTGGCGTTCTTCCTCTGCATGCAGCTCGCCTACGTCGTGCTGTTCGCCTGGCCGGCCCGGATGCGACGTCCGCGCATCTGGAGCGCGGTCTACGCGGTCTGGTGGCTCGGACTCGTCGCGCTCATCGGTCCGCAGGCGGGCGCTCTGCTCGTCCCGGTCGCGGTCTACGGCCTGGCGCTCGGCGCGATGGCCGTCTTCGCAACGGGGACGAACGCGATCGCGGCGGTCGGATCCGCCGTGTTCCTCGTGTCCGACTCCGTCCTCGGCCTGGCGCATTTCCTGCCGGCATTCGCCTTCGCCGGCCACGATGCCGTCGTCATGCTCACCTACACCGTCGGGCAGCTGTTGATCGTCGCGGGTGTGATCCGGGTCGTGCGGATGCGCGCGGCCGCCGGCACGCAGCCGTCCAGCGAGCTCACCCCCGCGTGACGATAACGTGTGAGGCATGACCCGCGCGCTCCGCAAGCCGTTGTGGCGCTGGGAGCCGGCGCCGTACGTCCTGCTGATCCTCTTGCTGCTCGTGACGGGGTCCATCCGGCCGGACAGGCTGCCCGTTGTGTACTGGATCCTGTTCGCGATCACCGTCTTGGTCGCCGCGTGGCTGCTCGTGCAGGTGGTGATGCAGCTGGTGCACGGTCCGCGCAATCCGGATGCTGCTGGCATGCTCTCGAGTCTCGAGGGCATCGAGCTCGTACCGCTCGCGGCGAGCGACGCCCCTCGGACGCCTGTGGTGGACACGGCCCGTCATCAAGGAGCGCTGGACAGCGCGCAGGCCAGGGCCGGCAGAACGCCGGTCGCAGTCCTCGTGCCGGATGCCACGCGCTGGCTCGCTCTGCGCATCCGGATCGCGGTGCACGTCGTCGCGTCCGACCGGGTCTACCACGTCGGCTTCCTGCCAGACCAGGCGACAGCCCGATACAACGCCGAGCTCGGAGCTCTGGCATCGCGCAACCTCTTCGTCTCAGCTCCGGCCACCGTGATGGGAACGTCTCAGCCGTACAGGCTGCAGCTGGATCTGGGGTCCCTTGCCGGCACGCTCGACGCGAGTGTCGACGCACCCTCCTCCTGAAGAAGATGTCTCAGCCGGTGGACACGTCATCCATGGCGGCGCTCCAGGGTGTCGCCAGCGAGTGTCCAGCAACCGTCGGCATGCTGATGGCATGTTCCGTCGGCATCCGTTCCTGAGCGTCGTCACGCTCCTCTACCTGGCGGGCGTCGCGTGGATCACTCTTGGCCCTCAGCCCGACTTCGGGAACAAGAACAGCCTCGTGATGCAGGTGCTGCGCATCCTGTGGGAGCACCCCGCGACGGACTGGGTCACCTACGCCGGTGTGGAGTTCACGGCGAACATCGCGATGTTCCTGCCGATCGGACTGTTCTTCCTGCTTCTGTTCGGCCGTCGCCAGTGGTGGCTCGCCGTGCTCATCCCGTTCCTCATGACCCTCGGCATCGAGACGGCCCAGATCTGGATCCCTGGCCGGGTGTCCGACATCCGCGACGTCATCTCGAACACCATCGGCGCGATCGTCGGCGTTTTCCTGGGCTTGGCGCTCACCGCGCCGCGCGCCCGCCGCGACCGCGAGGCGGCCCGCGCCCAGGCGCGACAACGGGTCCGCGCCTGACCCAGGCCGCCGGACCAACCCCACCTCCCGAGGGTGCCCGTTCCTCCTCCCGAGGGTGCCCGTTCGTCCTCCCGAGAGTGCGCGTTCTCTCTCTCTCTCTCTCGAGAGCGTGCGTCTTCCTCCCGAGGGTGCGCTCGCGCGTCACGGACGGTGCGATTCCGCATGGCAGGGTGTTCCCCCGGCACTAGCGTTGCGGCTGATGGTCGAGACCGTGATCAAAACCAATCCGGACGCCCCACAGCGCTTCTTCGAGGCGGAGGCGGCGGGTCTGGCTTGGCTCGCATCGGCGGCTGGCGCTCGAACGGCTGCCGTCGTGGACGTGTCACCGGGCCGCATCGAGTTGGAACGCGTGCCATCCGCCCGTCCCGCTCCGGACGCCGCCCGCAGCTTCGGCGCAGCACTCGCGGTCACGCACGACGCGGGAGCGGCGGCGTTCGGCGCGGCCCCGGACGGATGGGACGGCCCTCTCTTCATCGGCCGTCGACCACTTCCTCGGGCGGATGAGCCGACCTGGGGCCGCTTCTACGCGCGGGATCGCGTTCTGCCGTACCTCGAACTCGCCATAGACGCCGGAGGGATCGGGCGAGGACAGGCGTCCATCGTCCGCCAGGCCTGCGAAGAGATCGCAGCAGGCGTGTTCGACGACGATGATCCGCCGGCGCGCCTGCACGGCGATCTCTGGAACGGGAACGTGCTCTGGTCACCGCACGGCGTCGTGCTCATCGATCCCGCAGCGCACGGCGGCCACCGAGAGACCGACCTCGCCATGCTCGCCCTCTTCGGATGCCCGTACCTCGACGACATCTTCGCCGGCTACGAGTGGGTGCACCCGCTGCGGCGCGGATGGCGCGATCGGGTGCCGCTGCACCAGCTGCATCCGCTCGCTGTGCACGCCGCGAGCTACGGACGCGGCTACGGCGACGCCCTTGCGGATGCCGCTGCGCGCGTGATCGCCCTCGCCGACGCCTGAACAACCCCCTCTGCTAGGATCGTCACGGTTCGATAACCACACGAAACTCGCTATGCGTGGCTGGCAGGCTGCTGGTCCTCGGTGGTGGAATCCCAACCGCACCCCTCACGTGACACGTCCGACGCATGTTCCGGGCAGGCGTGAGTGCGGGTGGTGTTTTTCTACTGATGGCCGGCGCGGAGCCCATGTCGCTCGGTTTTGCCTGTTCTCCCGCACGAAAGGGCGAGTGCGTCATGTCCACATGGGACGACGCACGAACAAAGGAGAAGAGACCTTAATGGAAGGTCCAGAAATCAAGTTCGCCGAGGCCGTTCTCGACAACGGCCGCTTCGGCACCCGCACGATCCGGTTCGAAACCGGTCGTCTGGCGCAGCAGGCGCAGGGCGCCGTCGCCGCCTACCTCGACGAGGAGACCATGCTGCTGAGCGCGACGAGCGCCAGCAAGCACCCGAAAGACAACTTCGACTTCTTCCCGCTGACGGTCGACGTCGAGGAGCGGTCGTACGCGGCCGGCAAGATCCCCGGCTCGTTCTTCCGTCGTGAGGGACGTCCGTCGACGGAGGCCATCCTGGTCTGCCGTCTCATCGACCGTCCGCTGCGTCCCTCGTTCGTCGAGGGCCTCCGCAACGAGGTGCAGATCGTCATCACGGTGCTGAGCATCGCGCCGGATGAGTTCTACGACGCACTCGCGATCAACGCGGCATCCGCATCCACCCAGATCTCGGGCCTGCCGTTCTCCGGCCCGATCGCCGGCGTGCGCCTGGCGTTCATCCCGGGCAACGGTGAGCACGATGACCAGTGGGTCGCGTTCCCGAAGGCCTCGCAGCTCGAGCACGCCGTGTTCGATCTCGTCGTCGCCGGCCGCGTGCTCACGAACGCCGACGGCTCAGAGGGCGATGTCGCGATCATGATGGTCGAGGCCGAGGCCACCGAGCACAGCTGGGACCTCATCCAGGCCGGCGCCACGAAGCCGAGCGAGGACGTCGTCGCGAGCGGCCTCGAGGCCGCCAAGCCGTTCATCCGCCAGCTGGTGGGTGCGCAGACGGTGCTCGCGCAGCAGTCCGCGAAGGCCATCGCCGACTACCCGGTGTTCCTGCCCTACTCGCAGGAGACCTACGACAACGTCGCCGGCCTCGCCTACGACGACCTGGTGAACGTGTACCAGATCGCCGACAAGATCGAGCGCCAGAACGCTGATGACGCACTCAAGGACCGCGTCAAGGTCGCCGTCGCCGAGAAGGTCGAGGCCGGCGCCCTGCCTGCCGAGACGCTCGAGCAGTTCTCCGCCGCCTACAAGTCGGTCTCGAAGGTCGTCATGCGCGGCCGCGTGCTCCGCGAGGGCATCCGCATCGACGGACGTGGTCTGCGCGACATCCGTCCGCTCGACGCCGAGGTGCAGGTCATCCCGCGCGTGCACGGATCGGCCATCTTCCAGCGCGGAGAGACCCAGATCCTGGGTGTCACCACGCTGAACATGCTCAAGATGGAGCAGCAGATCGACTCGCTGTCGCCTGTCACCAAGAAGCGGTACCTGCACCACTACAACTTCCCGCCCTACTCGACCGGTGAGACCGGTCGTGTCGGCAGCCCGAAGCGTCGCGAGATCGGCCACGGATTCCTGGCCGAGCGCGCGCTCGTGCCGGTGCTGCCGACGCGCGAGGAGTTCCCGTACGCCATCCGCCAGGTGTCGGAGGCGCTCGGATCCAACGGATCGACGTCGATGGGCTCGGTCTGCGCGTCCACCCTGTCCCTGCTGAACGCGGGTGTGCCGCTGCGCGCTCCGGTCGCCGGTATCGCGATGGGCCTCATCTCCGACACGGTCGACGGTGAGACCCGCTACGCGGCGCTCACCGACATCCTCGGTGCCGAGGACGCCCTGGGCGACATGGACTTCAAGGTCGCCGGCACGAGCGAGTTCGTCACCGCCATCCAGCTCGACACCAAGCTCGACGGCATCCCGTCGTCGGTCCTGGCAGGCGCGCTGCAGCAGGCGAAGGATGCCCGCACCACGATCCTGTCCGTGCTCAACGCCGCCATCGACACGCCGGACGAGATGGCGCCCACCGCGCCGCGCGTCATCAGCGTGCAGATCCCGGTCGACAAGATCGGCGAGCTGATCGGGCCGAAGGGCAAGACGATCAACGCGATCCAGGACGAGACGGGCGCCGAGATCTCCATCGAGGAGGACGGCACCGTCTACATCGGCGCGACCGACGGACCGTCGGCCGAGGCCGCTCGTGCGCAGGTGAACGCGATCGCCAACCCGACCAACCCCGAGGTGGGCGACCAGTTCCTCGGAACGGTCGTGAAGATCGCCACGTTCGGCGCCTTCATCTCCCTCCTGCCCGGCCGTGACGGCCTGCTGCACATCTCCGAGGTGCGCAAGCTCGCCGGCGGCAAGCGGGTCGAGAACGTCGAGGACGTGCTCTCCGTCGGCCAGAAGATCCTGGTGGAGATCACCAAGGTCGACGACCGCGGCAAGCTGTCGCTGCAGCCGGTCATCGCCGAGGAGACGGCGGAAGCCGACGCTCCCGCCGAGTCCGCTGAGGGCTCAACGGAGACCGTCGAGGCCTGATCGCAGACACTCGCATTGCACGACGCGCCCGCCGCGGCTTCGGCCCGGCGGGCGCGTCGTCGTTCGAGCACTGATCGCTTCCGTCCAGGTCGGCGACAGACCGCCAGTGACGCCTCCGGCCGGGGCAGCTGCCGATCGCGACGGCACCGATCGGATCGACGCGCACGCGGCAGCGCGATCCGTACCAGAGCAAGGTTGCGCGAAATGCGTGTCGCACCCGCGTCTGAGCGACATTTGCCAAAGATTTGATAACGGTTCAATCGTTTCGACGGGGTGACGGACGGGCTGTCCACTACGCTCGCTCACATCAGGTGTGATGTGGCATCCCGCGTCACATCGGCTCGGGGGGGCTGAGGAGCTGGAGGGGTCAATGGCGCAGCCGTTTTCCGTGCGCGCACGGGAACACATCAACGGGGGAGAGACCGGAATCGGACCGGTCTTCGACGCACCGGTAGTTCCCGTGGACTACGAGGGAGCGGCGACGGCGCCGCTCTCGATCGTGGCGCCGCGACGACTTGGCGAGACCGACCTCGCCGTGTACTCCCTTGCTCTGGGCACGGCCGCGCTGGCCGAGGCCGCGGATGTCGACGCGGCACAGGCGGTTCTCGACCGTTACGTGCACCTCGGCGGCAACTTCATCGTCACCTCAGACGCGCACGCGCGTGGTCTCGGCAACGCCATCGTCGGCGGCTGGATGCACCGGCGCGACGTGCGCGGCAGCATGATCATCGATCTGCGGATCGGCGCGGGGGAGGAGAGCCCAGGTCTCGGGCAGGTCAACGTGATCCGTGCCGTCGAAGCGGCTCTGCGTCGTCTCGGCACCGACCACGTCGACGTGCTGACCCTCGAGGGACCCGATCCGCACGTCGCGCTCTCAGACACCCTCGCCACCGTGGAGTGGCTGATCGACACCGGAAAAGTCCGCCACGTCGGCTTCTCCGGCTTCTCAGCGGAGAGCCTCATGGAAGCCCGTGTGCTCTCTTCGTCCGGCCTTCCAA
This sequence comes from Planctomonas sp. JC2975, assembly GCF_012985205.1. Lineage (NCBI taxonomy): Bacteria > Bacillati > Actinomycetota > Actinomycetes > Micrococcales > Microbacteriaceae > Planctomonas > Planctomonas sp. JC2975. Next base: position 525,270 of record NZ_JABEKS010000002.1, read on the forward strand.
AGGTCGCCGCGATCGAGGTGCCGTACAGCCTGATGAATCGCGGTGTGTTCGAGGGCGATCTCCGCATCGTCACGGCCGCCCAGTCGCTCGGCGTGCTGCCCACCAGGCCGCTCGCGCACGGCTATCTCGCCGGTGCCTACCGATCGCGCTCCGACCTGGATGCCGGTGCTCGCCTCGCAGGTGTCGGCGGCTATCTCGGACGCCGCGGCCACCGCGTGCGTCAGGTGCTCGATCGGGTCGCTGCCGAGCACTCGTGCAGCATGGCCACCATCGCCATCGCGTGGCTTCTCGCCAAGCGTGGAGTGGTCGCGCCCGTCGTGAATGTCGGGTCGGCCGGAGAGGTCGATGACCTCATGGCGGCGTGCAGCGTCAGCCTGAGCCGCACCGACATGCTCGAGCTCGACCGCGCTTCCGAATAGGTCCCCGCTCAGGGGAGCAGACGCTCCAGAGCGCGATGGAGAGCGGCATCCGTCGCTGCTGGGTCCGCGACCGATCCACCGCCGAAGGCACCATCGCGAGCGAGGAGCAGATCATCCGCCGCCTTTTCGGGGGAACCGGCTCGCGCCTGCGTGAAGAGGTCGACCAGCGTGGTGCGCAGCCAGGATCGCCATTCGGCGACGGCCGGGCCGACAGGGCCGTCCGCGTCAAGCTGGGCGGCGGCGGCGTTGATGAACGGACAGCCGTGGTATCCGGGGCGCCGCGACTCGGACGCGAAATCGTCGACGATCGCGCGCAGCACACCGAGGGCATCACCGAGGGTCTCGCGATCCGCCTCGACGCTCTCACGAGCGCGCTGCGCGCGGCCGGTGACGTAGGCGGCGATCAGGATGTCCTTCGAGCGGTAGTGCTTGTAGAAGGTGGCCTTCGTGACGTGCGACTGGGCGATGATCCGGTCGACGCCGACTGTGTGGACGCCTTCGTCGTAGAACAGGCGGTCAGCCGTCGCCAGAATCTTCAGCTTGGCCGGCGCCGGCGGGCGCGTGATGACGGCACTCTGCTCGGGCATCCGGTTCTCCTCAACTCGCTGCGCGCACGTACTCCACGACGAGTCCCGTCGGAGATTGGTTGCAATTATATAGGGGTAGACAGTGATGTTTGTCCTCAAGAATGTGGACAGGTCATCCGCAGCAATTCCCACGGATGATCGACGCATCCGCGTACGGCCGATCGGATGCGGATCGATGACATCGGTCGTGCTGATGATCCTCGATTCGACGGCGGTGTGGATAGGGTGGGAGTGATGAACGGCGCTGTTGACCTCCCACTCGACCGTGCCGATCTGACGTTCGCAGCGTCCGGCGATGCTCTGGTCTCCCGCACCATCCTGCCAAGCGGCGTGCGCGTGCTCAGCGAGCGCGTGCCCGGCGTGCGAAGCGCGACCATCGGGTTCTGGTTCGGCGTCGGCTCCCGCGACGAGACCGGCCTCCTTCCCGGGCCCAGCGGCCACGCCGCGAGCTTCGGTTCCACGCACTTCCTCGAGCACCTTCTGTTCAAGGGGACGGCGCAGCGCACGGCATTCGACATCGCGATCGCCTTCGACGCCGTCGGGGGCGAGCACAACGCACTCACCGCCAAGGAACAGACCTGCTACTACGCCAAGGTGCAGGACCGCGACCTCACCATGGCCACCGAGGTGCTGGCCGACATGGTGACGTCGTCCCTTCTGGACTCGACCGAATTCGAGAACGAGCGCGGCGTCATCCTCGAAGAACTCGCGATGGCCGAGGACGACCCCGCCGATGTGGTGAACGAGCGTTTCTTCGCAGCAGTACTCGGCGATCACCCCATCGCCCGGCCGATCGGCGGCAACCGCGACACCATCAACGCTGCGACCAGGGATGCCGTCTGGCAGCACTACCGCGCCAGCTACCGTCCGCAGGACCTCGTGGTCTCAGCTGCGGGTGCCGTCGACCATGCCCGGCTCGTGGCCGACGTCGAGCGATCGCTGGCCGCAGGCGGATGGCCGATGACGAATGCCGTCGCCCCCGTCGCCCGACGCGGCATCGACTCCGCCCAGCTGACCGGGGTATCGGGAATCGTCACGGCGCGTCGTCCCATCGAGCAAGCGCACGTGGTGATCGGCGCCCCGTCGCTGCGAGCGGGCGACGACGCGCGCATCACGATGGGCGTCCTCAACTCGGTGCTGGGCGGTGGGATGTCGAGCCGCCTGTTCCAGGAGGTACGGGAGAAGCGGGGGCTGGCGTACTCCGTCTACTCCTTCGCCGCCGGATACTCCGACACCGGGGTCTTCGGCATGTATGGCGCGTGCGCGCCGCAGAAGGCGCGCTCGGTGGCCGGCATCATGATCGATCAGCTGCGAACGCTCGCCTCCGACGGCATCACTCACGACGAGCTGGCCAGGGCGGTCGGCCAGCTCTCCGGCGGTTCCGCGCTGGCGCTGGAGGACTCCGACACCCGGATGACGCGGCTCGGCCGATCCGAGCTGAGCACCGGCGAGTTCGTCGACCTCGACGAGACGCTGCGCAGGCTCGCGCTGGTCACCGCCGACGACGTGAGAGACCTCGCCGCCGAGATCGCAGCGCAACCCCTGACCATTGCCGCAGTCGGAGCCGTCGATGATGACGTGTTCTCCGGCCTTCTCTGACCGTTCTCGACCTAAGGATCCACCTGTTTTGCCCCACTACCTCTACCTCGTCCGCCATGGTGAGCAGCAGGATGCCGAGCACGGCATGCCAGACGGTCCACTGTCCGCGCGCGGCAAGCGCCAGGCGACGCTCATCGCGGAGCGTCTGAGCGGCGTCCCGTTCACCTCCATGTACCACTCGCCGCTGCGTCGTGCCCAGGAGACGGCGAAGATCATGGCCGAGCGACTGCCGGCGCTGAGCCCAGAGCCGTCCAGTCTGCTCTTCGACTGCATACCTTCCGGCCCGAGCAGCGACATGCCCAAGGCCTTCGAATCGTTCTTCGGCGGCGTCACGGAGGCCGAGATCGAGGCGGGGAGCGCACAGATGTCGGATGCCGTCAGCGAGTTCCTGACACCGGCCCGCGCCGACCGCCACGATCTCCTCATCACGCACAACTTTGTCATCGGATGGTTCGTACGGCACGTCTTCGACGCTCCCGAGTGGCGATGGCTGGGTCTGAATCAGGCCAATTGCGGCCTGACCATCATTCGTGTGCGCTCGGCGAAGCCGCCCGTGCTGGTCGTGCACAACGACCTCGGGCATCTTCCAGTCGAGCTGCGAACCGGAATGCCGGAGCTGCAGCCGGTCTGATTCCGTCGATCGACGGAGCGGTCGAACGAGAGATCACGCAGGCTCGACGTCCTTTGCATACCAATGGGTCGCGTTCGGGTTGTCGTTGTACGGCTCGACGGTGACGTATCCCGAGGTTCGATAGAGGTTGCCTGCTGCGGCCAGGCTCTCGTTCGTGTCGAGCACCAGCCGCGACGCGCCCATCGCGCGTGCCCGACGCTCCAACTCGTTCAGGAGCGCCCGTCCAACGCCCTTGCCCCGTGCGGCGGGACTCAGGAAGAGGTGCTTGACCTCGAACTGGACGATCGGGCTGCCGTTTGGGCGCTGGAGGTCGTCGATGCGTCGCACGCCGCCGCAACCGACCGGCTCGCCATCGAGTTCCGCGAGGAGGAAGGCGCCTGACGGGGGCACGAAGCGGTCGGGATCCGGAGTGGACACCGAGTACGTCCCCTGCGCCGAGGGGAAGGTCTCCTCGCGTTCGCTGAAGTATCGGGTCAGAAGTGCGGCGGCGGTCGGGTCGTCGGTGCGGGCGGCGGTGAAGGTGAGCATCGCAGAACAGCCTAGGCTCGCGTTGCTATCGTGAATTCATGACCATTCGTGTGGCCGTCGTCGGCGCGACCGGAAGGCTCGGCAGCGTCGCGGTCGACCTCATCGAGTCAGCAGACGACCTCGAGCTCGTCGCCGCCCTGGGCTCCAGGAACGACCTCGCCGACATGCTCGGCTCCGACGACGCACCGTCCGACGTCGTGTTGGATGTGACGCTTCCCGCAGTGAGCCCCACGGTCGTCGACTTCGCGCTGGATGCCGGTCGCAACGTCGTCGTGGGAACATCCGGCTGGTCGGCGACTCGGCTGGCACCGCTCAAGTCCCGGCTCAGGGATCTGCCCGAAAGAGGCGTCATCGTCGTGCCCAACTTCTCGCTCGGATCCGCACTCGGCACGGCCTTCGCTGCGGCAGCCGCCCGCTACTTCGACTCGATCGAGATCGTCGAATCCCACGCATCGTCCAAGATCGACTCCCCGTCCGGCACCGCCGTCCGCACCGCCGAACTGATCGCTGAGGCGCGTGAGGAGCGGGGACCGGTGGCCGCGCCGCACACCGATCAGCGTGCGCGCGGTCAGCAGGTCGCGGGTGTTCCCGTGCACAGCCTCCGGCTGAACGGGGTCGTCGCCAAGCAGAGCGTCATCCTCGGCGGGGCGGGGGAGACGCTGACGATCACGCATGACACCACGGACTCGCGGGCCTATGCGGCCGGCATCCTGCATGCACTGCGCTCCGCGCCGGCGGCCCGTGGCCTGACGGTCGGTCTCGACCGGCTGCTCGACCTGTGAAGGGGCGCATCGCGGCCGTCGTGATGGCCGTGCTCCTCGCCGTCTACATCGTGCTCGTGGTGCGATACGGCGTGATCCTGCTGACGAGCGGATCGGGCGTCGGGATCGCCATAGCCATCGCCCTGTTCGTGCTCTCCGTGATCGCCGTCTGGGCGCTGTTGCGCGAACTCTGGTTCGGAGTGCAGACGCAGCGTCTGGTGCGCATTCTGGAATCAGAGGGCGGGCTGCCCGTTGACGACCTTCCGCATCGCGCCAGTGGACGCCCCCTGCGCGACGCGGCCGATGAGGAGTTCCCGTCGTACAAGGCCGAGGTGGAGGCCGCGCCCGAGAGCTGGCGTGCCTGGTTCCGGCTCGCCCTTGCCTACGACGCGTCCGGCGATCGTCGACGAGCGCGAAGCGCCACACGCGAGGCCGTGAAGCTCCACAAGTCGCACCCCTGACGCCTAGGCGCCAGGGTGTCCATCACGCAGAGAGTGCACACGTCTTCGGGACGCGAGAATGCGCTATCGGTCCTCGCCGCGGTTCCGAGCGCGCACCCATTCGTCGGCAGGCGTGCATGACTCGGCAGCGGGAACGCGCGATCTCGACGGAGCGCGGCTACTCGAGCTCGGCTTCGATGGTGATGGGAATGCCTGCGAGCGCCCGCGAGACCGGGCAGTTCGCCTTGGCTTCCTCGGCGAGCCGTTGGAATTCCTCCTCGCCTAGCCCGGGAACCGTCGCGCTGACCAGAAGGTGGCTGCCCGTGATGCCGGGGATGCTCGGGTCGAACGTGACGGCCGCCGTCACCTGAATGCTCTGCGGCGGTGTGCCGAAGCCGGCGAGCGTCGCCGAGAAGGCCATCGCGAAGCACGAGGAGTGCGCGGCGCCGATCAGCTCCTCAGGTGTGGTGGTCGCGGCGGCACCCTCGGACCTGGCGCGCCAGTTCACGTTGAAGTGCCCGACGGATGACGAGTCGAGGTTGACCTCGCCGGCTCCGCTGAAGAGGTCCCCTTGCCAGACCGTCGTCGCTTCGCTCGTGATGGACATGACCACTCCTTCGTTACGTGACGTTCGGCCCGAGGGCCGGCTGGGCGGCCGGAAGGCGCCCGACGTCGAACGGGGCGGCTCCGACGTGTCCAGCGTAGAAGTGGTGGAACTCAGAAAAAAGGTGCGGGAGTCAGACCGATGCCTGGCTGCGCCGCACGATCCGCGCACGAACGAGAAGAAGGTAGAACTGGCATCCGAGGCAGTAGCCGAATACCGAGTTGAGGAATGCCGCCACGAACGCAAGGGCGGCACCGACGGTCGCGGCGTACGGCACGCCGACGAGTTGGAGCACGACACCGATGGCGGTGATGACGAAGCCGACGCCCTGGGCGAAAGTGGGCGGCGTGCGGTCCTCGAGCTCGGTCGGCGGGGCGAGCCGCGGTCGGACGAACTTCTTGAAGATGAGGCCCCACGGATGCAGCGCGATTCCCGCCGACGCACCCCACAGGAACAACAGGGCGAGCACGGCCAGCAGCACGGTCGCGGCCACCGTCGCGCCAGTGAGTCCCAGGAAGATCACCACGAGAAGGAGCACAGCAGTGATCCCCGCACCGAATCGCGGGCCGCGCGGGTCGATGCCCTGACGCGCCGGTGCCTCAGCAGAAGCTCGATCAGCCGACGACGACATGGTTCTCCTTCGTTATCTCGTCGAGACGAGCGGTCACCTCATGCGCCTTCGGCACACCGACGATGCGGGACCGGATGCCTCCTGCCGCATCCACGAGCAGGATCGTCGGCGTCTGCAGCACACCGAATTCGGTCGCGAGCTGCGGTCGCGTCGTGAGGTCGACGTCCAGGTACGCGATGCCGTCGCGCTGGGCGGCGACTCCGGAGAGCACACGCTCGGCGATGCGGCACGGACCGCAGAACTCCGTGGAGAACTGCACGATCGTCGCGTCGGATCCGAACTGGGCGTCATCCTCGAGGCTGCTCTTGAGTCCGGTCTGCTGCAACGTCGCGACACCTGATGCATCGCGTACGCGGCCGTTGCGTGCACGCCACAGCAGCCCGACGAGCGTCGCGACGACGACGAGGCCGACGATGACGGCGAGAGCGAGCAGGGGATCCATGGCAGTGGCCACGCTACGTCGGCCCATGCCGTCTCCGCCGGTGTGTGACGCAGCGTGACGCATGCCGCTCGCTGGGGCGGACGTTTCCGTCCCGCCGCCGGCACCGCCGGGATTGAGGTGGAGAGCACCGAAGCCGCGATAGCCTGATGACGTGCCCTCCTCAGAGAATCCCTTCGGCCAGGTCCTCGTCGCGCTGGTGACTCCGTTCACCGCCGACGGAGAAGTGGATTGGCCGGGGGTCGAGAAGCACATCGACGACGTCATCACCGACGGTGCAGACGGCATCGTCGTCTCCGGGACGACGGGGGAGACCTCGACGCTGACGGATCCGGAGAAGCTGCGTCTCGTGGAGGTCGCTCTCGACGTGGCCGCTGGACGGGCGAAGATCATCCAGGGCGGCGGGTCCAACGAGACAGCGCACGCCATCCAGCTCTACAAGGCCAGCGAGAAGGCGGGCGCCGACGGCGTCATGATCGTCACGCCGTACTACAACAAGCCGACGCAGGCCGGGATCCTCACGCATTTCCGCCTGATCGCGGATGCCACGGATCTGCCCGTCATCCTCTACGACATCCCCGGCCGAACCGGCGTGCCGATCAAGTACGACACGATCCTGCGTGCCGCGAAGCATCCGAACATCGTCGCCGTGAAGGATGCCAAGTGCGACCTCGCCGAGGTGTCGAGGGTCCTCAACAACACGGACCTGATGTACTTCTCCGGCGCGGACGAATACATCCTGCCGGCGCTCGCGATCGGGGCGACCGGACTCATCGGTGTCACGGCGAACATCGCCGCACGTCCGTATCGGCAGATCATCGACGCCGTCAACGCGGGCGACCTCACGACGGCGACCGCCGTGCACAAGAAGCTCGAGCCGCTGGCGCGGGCAGTCATGACCCACGTCCCCGGTACCGTCGCGGCGAAGTACGTCCTGCACGGTCTCGGTCGCATCGACTCCCCGCGCGTGCGACTGCCGCTCGTCGGCCCTGAAGACTTCGAGGCCGCCCAGATCGAGGCGGACCTCGACCTGGTGCACGGCATCGAGGGTCTCGACCTCACGAACTTCCGTCCCGATCGCAATGCCGCCGCCGGCGGTGCTCTTCCCAAGGTCGCGGGCACCACTCGCTGAGCCGCACGCCGGTTCGGCCGCAACGAAACACTGGAGGCACGGCATATGCCCGCGTCGGTATACGATCCGCCCGCACTCGAACCAGGAACCCTGCGCATCATCCCGACCGGTGGTCTCGGCGAGGTCGGCCGCAACATGACGGTCTTCGAGATCGACGGCAAGATCCTCATCGTCGACTGCGGCGTGCTGTTCCCGGAACAGGATCAGCCGGGCGTCGACCTGATCCTGCCTGACTTCGGTCCCGTGCGGGACCGACTCGACGACGTCGTCGGCGTGGTGCTCACGCACGGTCACGAGGACCACATCGGCGCCGTGCCGTATCTGCTGCGGCTGAAGTCGGACATCCCGCTGATCGGTTCGAGCCTGACGCTCGCCCTCGTGGAGGCGAAGCTCAAGGAGCACCGGATCCAGCCTTACGCGCTGACGGTGAAGGAGGGACAGCACGAGCAGCTCGGGCCGTTCTCCCTTGAGTTCGTGGCTGTGAACCACTCCATTCCGGATGCGCTGGCCGTCGCCATCCGCACGTCGGCCGGTCTCGTGCTGCACACCGGCGACTTCAAGATGGACCAGCTGCCGCTGGATGACCGGCTCACGGATCTGCGCGCCTTCGCACGCCTCGGCGAAGAGGGCGTCGACCTGTTCATGGTCGACTCCACGAACGCCGACGTGCCCGGATTCACCGCCCTCGAGCGCTCCATCGGACCGGTGCTCGACACGGTCATCGCCCGCGCGCCGCGTCGCGTCATCGTCGCGAGCTTCTCCAGCCATGTGCACCGCGTGCAGCAAGTACTGCACGCCGCCGCAGCGAACGGACGCCGTGTCGCGCTCCTCGGCCGGTCGATGGTGCGCAACATGACGATCGCTGCAGACCTCGGCTATCTGCACGTCCCAGAGGGTGTGCTGATCGACTACAAGAAGGCCGCGGACCTTCCGGACGACAAGATCGTCTACATGTCCACCGGCTCGCAGGGCGAACCGATGGCCGTCCTCGCCCGCATGGCGAACCTCGACCACCAGATCGAGGTGGGCAAGGGCGACACGGTCATCCTGGCGTCGAGCCTCATCCCCGGCAACGAGAACGCCGTCTACCGGGTGATCGACGGCCTCACGAAGCTCGGAGCGACCGTCGTGCACAAGGGCAACGCCAAGGTGCACGTCTCGGGGCACGCCGCAGCGGGCGAACTGCTGTACTGCTACAACATCCTGAAGCCGCGAAACGTGATGCCGGTGCACGGCGAATACCGGCATCTGGTTGCGAACGCCAAGCTGGCGCAGGACACCGGCGTGCCGGAGGAGCGCACTCTTCTCGCAGAAGACGGCACAGTGATCGACCTGAAGAACGGTCGGGCGCGCGTCGTCGGCCAGCTGGACCTCGGCTTCGTCTACGTCGACGGGTCGTCGGTGGGTGAGATCACGGATGCCGACCTCAAGGACCGCCGCATCCTCGGTGAAGAGGGATTCATCTCGATCATCGTCGTGGTGGAGGCCGGTACAGGACGGGTCATCACCGGGCCGGAGATCCACGCGAAGGGATTCGCGGAGGACGACGCCGTCTTCGACGACGTCAAGCCGAAGATCGCCGCTGCCCTGGCGGATGCCGCCCACAACGGCGTCCGCGACGCGCACGCGCTCAGCCAGGTCGTGCGCCGCACGGTCGGGCGCTGGGTGAACACGAGCTACCGCCGTCGCCCCATGATCGTCCCCTTGGTCATCGAGGCGTAGGTCCCGCGCACGGGCTTTTGCGGTGTCGCCACTTGAGCTCTCGTCCCACCGCCTCGACACACGCCCGTAACATGCGGGGCGTACGGTCGCGCCATGGATGGCGTGCAGTTGCGTCGAGCGGTGCCCGACGACGCGCGCTTCTTGAGCGAGATGCTCGTGGAGGCCGCGAACTGGAGCGCCCTGCCGGGGCGGTCTCGGGTGGCGATCCTCGACGACCCTCGGGTGTCGCGATACATCTCGGGTTGGCCCAGACCCGGCGACCTCGGTCTGGTGGCCACTGACGAGAACGGCACGGCGATCGGGGCCGGCTGGCTGCGGCTCTTTCCCGCCGACCAGCCGGGTTCGGGTTTCGTGTCGGTGGGTGTCCCCGAGCTCACGCTCGGCATCAATACGCAGTGGCGCGCTCGCGGCATCGGCCGAAGCATCCTGCAGGCACTGCACGGCGAAGCCGTCGGCGCCGGACACAGCAGGGTGAGCCTCAGCGTGGATCGAGCGAACCACGCGCGGCGGCTCTACATCAGCGAGGGCTACACCGTCGTGAGCTCTGGCGAGCGTGCTGACGTGATGGTGCGCGTCCTGCCCTGAGCGGCCCTGTTCGGTGTCTGCCGGCCATCTTCTGCGGGCGCGCATCCCTGTCAATCAGCGGTGACCACCGTGTTCGCCATCTGCGAGACACCCGCGATCGTTGGCCCCCGATGACGGATGCCCCCAGTAGCGTTGACCCATGGCCACGAGCACGAAGTCGACGTCGCGCGCCCGCGCGAGGGGCACGTCGACCGCGCGCACCCCTTCACGTCAGACGGCGACCCAGAAGACCAAGGTCTTGCCTACAGGACAGACGGATCGCGGTGCACTTGCTAAGGCCTGGCTCGGCTTGGCGCATCTCGTGGGCGGAGCGGCGCGTGCTTTCGGGCCGGAGAAGCTGGCCAAGGAGGAGCGCCGCGACGGACTGCCGTTCTTCATCGTGCTGCTGGCCGTCGCCGGCGCGATCGTCGAATGGTTCATGATCGACAACACCGTCGCGCAACAGCTGGACCACTGGACGTTCGGCGGCCTGTTCGGACGCGTCGCCTTCGCGCTCCCCGTCGTGATGCTGCTGCTCGCGATATGGCTGTTCCGGCATCCATCGTCCGTGCACGACAACACGCGGATCGGCATCGGCCTGGCGCTGCTCCTCGTCACGGTGTCTGCATTGTGCGAGATCTTCTCCACTCGTCCGCAGCCGAGCGACGGGATCGACGCCCTGGCGAAGGCCGGCGGAGTCATCGGATGGATGGCGGGGGCGCCGCTCGTGGCGCTCGCCACGCAATGGGGCGCGGCGGTCATCGTCTTCGTGTTCCTGCTGCTCAGCATCCTGATCATCACCAAGACCCCGCCGAACCGCATCGGACGGCGGCTGGGCGAGTTGTACACGTACCTGTTCGGCGCCCAGACTGCCGCTGAAGAGGAGTCGAAACCGCAGGAGGAGAAGACTCCGAAGTCCCGGCGCGGCAAGGCTGCGACGGAGGACGAAGACAAGGCCTCGGAGTCGGACGAGAACATCCCGTGGTGGCGACGCAACAAGAGCGGGCGTGAGGTCGATCCCGACTTCGACTCGACGGGTCCGTCGTTCACTGAGGTGCTGGGTGGCGACGCCTCCTCGACAGGAAGCTTCGCTTCGGCACTGGAGCCCGCGCCGCATGACTACAAGACCGAGGTTCTCGCGGATCTCCAGGAGGCGGAGAAGGCGATCAGCCGTTTCACCGGTGACGTCTCGCGAGCAGGCAAGCATCCGACCGGGTTGCGCCCGGACACCGCGACCGAGGTGCTCCCGGGGTTCGGCGGACTCAGCGACGACGACTTCGACGCGGCTGCGGCCGAAGCGGCGAAGCCGTTGGATGCATTGCCGGACGCTCCGTACGTGCTGCCGGCCGCATCCACTCTGTCGGCGGGGACGCCCGCGAAGGCGCGCTCGTCAGCGAACGACGAGGTGGTGGCGGCCATCACCTCGGTGCTCGACCAATTCCAGGTGGATGCGCGTGTCACCGGCTTCTCGCGCGGCCCGACCGTTACCCAGTACGAGATCGAACTCGGGCCGGGCGTCAAGGTGGAGCGGGTCACGGCGCTGAGCAAGAACCTCGCTTACGCGGTGGCATCCAACGAGGTGCGAATCCTCTCGCCCATCCCTGGCAAGAGCGCGATCGGCGTCGAGATCCCGAATTCCGACCGCGAGATCGTCTCGCTGGGCGACGTGCTGCGCTCCGGCGCTGCCACCAGCAGTCACCACCCGATGACGATCGGCGTCGGCAAGGACGTCGGCGGCGGCTTCGTCGTCGCGAACCTCGCCAAGATGCCGCACCTCCTGGTGGCCGGCTCGACCGGATCCGGTAAGTCCATCTTCGTGAACACCCTGATCACGAGCCTGCTGATGCGCGCGAAACCCAGCGACGTGCGCATGGTGCTCGTCGACCCGAAGCGAGTCGAGCTCTCCGTCTACGCCGGCGTTCCGCACCTGATCACCCCCATCATCACGAGCCCGAAGAAAGCGGCCGAAGCGCTGCAATGGGTCGTCAAAGAGATGGACATGCGCTACGACGACCTGGCGAGCTTCGGCTTCCGTCACATCGATGACTTCAACAAGGCCGTGCGCAACGATGAGATCGTGCTGCCGGAGGGCAGCGAACGCAAGCTCAAGCCGTATCCGTACCTGCTGGTTGTCGTCGACGAGCTCGCAGACCTCATGATGGTCGCGCCGCGTGACGTCGAGGACTCGATCGTGCGCATCACGCAGCTCGCGCGAGCATCCGGCATACACCTCGTGCTCGCCACGCAGCGGCCGTCGGTCGATGTGGTCACCGGGCTCATCAAGGCGAACGTGCCATCGCGTCTCGCGTTCGCGGTGGCGAGTGTCACCGACTCGCGCGTCATCCTCGATCAGCCCGGTGCGGACAAGCTCATTGGACAGGGGGACGGGCTGTTCCTGCCGATGGGTGCGTCCAAGCCCATCCGTGTTCAGGGCGCGTACGTCGCCGAGAGCGAGATCCAGCGGGTCGTCGAGCATGTCACTGCGCAGGCACGCCCCGACTACCGGCAGGATGTCGCTGCCGGGCCGGACAAGAAGCAGATCGACTCCGACATCGGCGACGACTTGGAGCTCCTGCTCGCCGCTGCGGAGCTCGTGGTGTCGAGCCAGTTCGGATCCACCTCGATGCTGCAGCGCAAGCTCCGCGTCGGATTCGCCAAGGCAGGACGCCTGATGGATCTGTTGGAGTCGCGCGACATCGTGGGTCCGTCCGAGGGATCCAAGGCACGCGACGTGCTCGTGACGCCGGAGCAGCTGTCCCAGGTGATGGCACGGTTGCGCGGCGGTGACAGCACGCCGGCATCCGCTCCGCAGCCGTCGACGGCGCAGCCGTCCGCTCCGCAGACGCCGTCCCAGCCCATCGCTCCTGCCGCCCAGCAGGCGGACACGCGCGAGCCGGCTGACGACCGGTACGACGGCGATCCCGTCGGTCGCGAGTACGGCGGTCTCGAAGAGGTCGACGGCGATTCCGACGAGGATGCCTGGGGTCTTACCGGGCGGGAGTGACCAGCGGGTCCAGCGCCGCGGCTCGGTCTGACTCTAGGCTTGCAGCATGACCGATTCCGGCCAGGCCGCCGCGCCGACCGCACCAGGCAATTTCAACCTGCCGAACCTCATCACCGTCGTGCGCATCCTGCTGGCGCCGGTGTTCTTCTGGCTCCTTCTGGCGGACGCCGGCCACGACGGGGTGCTTCGCTGGATCGCTGCGGCGCTGTTCATCATCGCCATCGCCACCGACGGTGTGGACGGCGCCATCGCGCGACGTCGCGGACTCGTCACCGATCTCGGCAAGATCCTCGATCCGATCGCCGACAAGCTTCTGACCTCCGGCGCGCTCGTCTGCCTGTCGATCCTGGGCGAGCTCTGGTGGTGGGTCACGATCGTCATCGTCGTGCGCGAGGTCGGGATCACGGTCTGGCGCATGGTCGAACTGGGCCGCGGCAACGTCGTCCCCGCCGGACGCGGAGGCAAGCTCAAGACAGTGGTGCAGGCCGTCGCGATCTCGTTCGCCCTGGCGCCGACCTGGACGATCGTCGGCGACTGGATCTTCTGGGTGAACTGGGTTCTGATGGGCGCCGCGCTCGTGCTGACCGTCTGGTCGGGCCTCGACTATCTGTGGGAGGCGTACCGCATGCGCAGGCGCGACGCGGGGGCATCCTTGTGACCGGGTCTGGCGGCGCAGAGCTCGGTGATGAGGGGCTCGGTGCTGAGCATCCCGGAGCGGATGTCACGGCCGAGCTGATCGCTCGCCTGACCGCACAGGGTCGCACGCTCGCTGTTGCGGAGTCGCTGACCGGGGGAGCGTTGACGGCCGAACTCACCAGGCCGGCAGGCGCATCCGCGGTCGTGTTGGGCGGTGCCGTCGTCTACGCCACCGAGCTCAAGCACACGATCGTCGGAGTGGATGCCGCGCTGCTCTCCGCGCACGGGCCCGTGCATCCCGAGGTGGCGCGACAGCTCGCGCGTGGTGTGCGCACGGCCCTTGCCGTTGCCGGTCGGGCCGCCGACATCGGCATCGCCACGACGGGCGTAGCGGGTCCCGACGGCCAAGGTGGACACGAGCCGGGGACGGTCTTCGTCGGTATCTCGTGGGGTGAAACCGAGCAGTCCATCGAGCTGACTCTCTGCGGGGATCGTGCGGAGATCCGCGCGCAGACCGTCGCCATAGCAGTGCGGTCGTTGGCCGACCGATTTCTCGATGAGTCGTCGGCGTTCATCGCCGACTGAGGCGGTGCGGTGGGGTTGGCCGTCGCGGAATAGTCGGTGTGTCGACTTCGTTACATGGTGTGTACTTCACACCCAAACCCCAACATCGATGGTTAGAGTTTCTGCACCGGATACGCGTAGCGTTGAAGGCATCAGGACTTCGAGTCGAAGGTTGTGGCAGGAAGAGAAAAGGAGGCTCCAATGATTCTTGTACGTCAAGAAATCGGCGACGTGCTACGGGACTTCCGCCTGCAGAAGGGGCGCACTCTTCGTCAGGTCGCGAGCCGGGCGAGTGTAGCGCTCGGATACCTCAGCGAGGTCGAGCGTGGTCAGAAGGAAGCGTCGAGCGAGATCCTCGCCTCGGTCGCTGACGCTCTCGACACACCGATCTCGGTGATCATGCGCGAAGTCGGAGACCGGCTCGCGGTGCTCGAGGGCATCGACCAGGTCATCCCCGACACGGTGCCCGACGAGTTCGTGGCTGCGCTGGACGCAGACCTCGTCGCTCGGTGACGCCGTCGTCGCACAGTCGACACGGAAACGCCCCGCTTGCGGGGCGTTTCCCCGTTAAGGCAAGTCCTGGTCTTGCAGGGAGGGCTCGCATTCCGGCATGCGGGTTTCCAGGCCTGGCGCCGTTCCGCGGGCCCGGTACGCGCACTCTAGGCTGACCGGATGCGAGCAAGCGAGTTCCACCGCGCCGTCGCCGCCGAGTTCGGCCAGCAGTACGGCAGGGCGCTGCTGCGCGATCTCGTAATCGACAGGCTGGGGACTCGAACGGGAGACCAGGCCCTCGCGGCCGGGGTCCCGGAGCGCGAGGTGTGGCTGGCTCTCTGCGAGGCCATGGAGGTCCCCGTCGAGCGCCGTCACGGCGTCGGCCTTCCGGCGCCGCGCCACCATTGATGTCGATTCCGATCGCGAGAAGCCCGTCGTCCGTTGTTCGGATGCCACCCCGCGACACGCCCACGAACATACGAATGAATGTTCGGTTGTTGGTACTCTGAGACCACAGTCCCGCTCGAAGCGAGTTCTCCACTGATCGGGCTGCAGACATCCGGATGTCGGCCGTGCCTTCTACGGTACGAAGCAGCGATTTCCCCACGATTGTCCCGGCGAAAGGAAGCCACAAATGCCCACTCCAGCGGATCGCGAAAAGGCACTCGAGACCGCGCTGGCGCAGATCGACCGCCAGTTCGGCAAAGGCTCTGTCATGCGTCTGGGCAGCGACGAGCGTGCGCCGGTCGAAGTCGTTCCCACCGGATCGATCGCGCTCGACGTGGCCCTCGGCATCGGCGGGCTTCCGCGAGGCCGCATCGTCGAGATCTACGGCCCGGAGTCGTCGGGTAAGACGACACTGACGCTGCACGCCATCGCCAACGCGCAGAAGGGCGGTGGCATCGCGGCCTTCATCGACGCCGAGCATGCGCTCGACCCCGAGTACGCCAAGAAGCTCGGCGTCGACATCGACTCGCTGCTGGTCTCGCAGCCCGACACGGGGGAGCAGGCGCTGGAGATCGCCGACATGCTCGTGCGCTCGGGATCGATCGACCTCATCGTCATCGACTCTGTGGCGGCACTGGTGCCCCGCGCCGAGATCGAGGGCGAGATGGGGGACTCGCACGTCGGCCTGCAGGCCCGCCTCATGTCCCAGGCGCTGCGCAAGCTCACGGGTGCGCTCAACCAGACGAACACGACGTTGATCTTCATCAACCAGCTCCGCGAGAAGGTCGGCGTGTTCTTCGGAAGCCCCGAGACCACCTCCGGTGGAAAGGCACTGAAGTTCTACGCCTCCGTGCGCCTCGACATCCGTCGCATCGAGACTCTGAAGGACGGCTCGGACGCGGTCGGCAACCGTACCCGCGTCAAGGTCGTGAAGAACAAGATGGCACCGCCCTTCAAGCAGGCAGAGTTCGACATCCTCTACGGCGTGGGAATCTCGCGCGAGGGCAGCCTCCTCGACTATGGCGTGGAGCAGGCCATCGTGAAGAAGTCCGGCGCCTGGTACACGTACGAGGGCGACCAGCTCGGTCAGGGCAAGGAGAACTCGCGCAATTTCCTGATCGCGAACCCGGATATCGCGGCGGAGATCGAGCACAAGATCCTGGTCAAGCTCGGCGTCATCGCCGATCCGAATGCCGGCGCCGAAGTCGCCTCGAACGTCGAGTCGATCGAGCCGAAGATCGCCCAGCGCAAGGGCGCCTGACCCAGGTCGCGACATGGTCGTCCAGTTCCCACCGGCCGGTCCCGAGTCCGGGTCGGATCATCGCCCTCGCCGGTCTCCGCAGCGCGAGCACGGAATCGCGCCCGTGACCTACCTGCCCGGCGCGCAACCCAGTGAAGCGGCACAGGATGCCCTCGCCAAGGTGCGCGCCGTGCAGGAACGTGACGAGACGCAGTCACGTTCGGGCGTCGGCGGCCGACGGCACGGCGGAGGGCCCGCAGGCGTCGGTGGGGCCGAGCGGGCGCGTATCGGCGGTGCTGACTCGGGGTCGGACGGGACTCGAGACAAGAAGACCGCCCGGGCTGGCAATGTCGCCATCCACCAGCTCGCTCGACGCGGCATGTCGCGTTGGGAGCTCGAACAGGTGCTCGCCAAGCGGGACGTGGACGAACAGACCGCCGCTGCGGAGCTCGACCGCCTGGAGAGCATAGGGCTCGTCGACGACGCAGCACTGGCGGTATCGGTCGTGTACGCGATGCATGCTCGCAAAGGCTCCGGACGGTCTGCCATCGAACTGGAGCTGCGGCGACGCCACCTCGACGACTCGGTCATCGCCGATGCGATGTCCGAACTCGACGGCGAGGACGAAGTGGAGCGGGCGACAGAACTGGCCGTCACCCGTGCGCGCCAAGTGATGAACCTCGACTACGAGGTGGCGGCGCGTCGGTTGAGCGGATACCTCGGACGAAAGGGCTACGACGGCGAGACCGTTCGGGCCGCGGTGAGAGCCGCTCTCGCCAATCACCCGCGGGGAGCGTCCAAGAGCCCCGGCGTTCGCTTTCAGTGAGCCGGTCGGCGCCCGGTCGAGACGGATCCGCTTGCTGGGCGATCTCCCCCGGGGGCGTCTCGGAGTGTCCAGCGCCTCGCACCTGTCCGTCTCCGACGGGCTCTTGTTGCGATCGTCTGGTCTGGGAGCCACGAGCGGTGAGCGGGACATCGTGGAGCCCGGTGACGTACTCGATACCGTCGGGATCGGGTGTGAACCGAGCGGCCGGGCCGCGAACGTAGACTGGTCCGCACTATGAGCATTGCCGACCGCGTCCGACCCAGCTCGGCGCCCACGTCGATCGCCGTGTCCGATGCGGCGCTCGATCAAGACGGCCATGTGCGCACGTACGAGGTGCGCACGTACGGCTGCCAGATGAACGTCCACGACTCGGAACGGTTGAGCGGCTCGCTCGAGGCCGCAGGCTACGTTCCTGCGGCGGGCGCCGAAGCCGACATCGTCGTCATCAACACCTGCGCCGTGCGCGAGAACGCCGACAACAAGCTGTACGGCAATCTCGGGCATCTGGCATCGGTGAAGCGCCGGCACGCCGGTATGCAGATCGCAGTCGGCGGATGCCTTGCGCAGAAGGACAAGAACGTCATCCTCGAGAAGGCTCCCTGGGTGGACGTCGTCTTCGGCACCCACAACATGGGATCCCTCCCGCGGCTGCTCGAGCGGGCGCGTCACAACGACGAGGCACAGCTCGAGATCCTGGACTCGCTGGAGACCTTCCCCTCCACGCTGCCGACGAAGCGTGATTCCACGTACAGCGGATGGGTGTCCATCTCCGTCGGCTGCAACAACACCTGCACGTTCTGCATCGTGCCGTCGTTGCGCGGCAAGGAGAACGACAGGCGTCCAGGCGAGGTACTCGCCGAGATCCAGTCGCTCGTCGACGATGGTGCCGTCGAGGTCACGCTCCTCGGCCAGAACGTCAATTCCTACGGCGTCGACTTCGGCGACCGGCAGGCATTCGGCAAGCTCCTGCGCGCGGCAGGCGAGATCGACGGACTGGAGCGCATCCGGTTCACCTCTCCGCACCCGGCTGCGTTCACCGACGACGTGATCGACGCCATGGCGGAGACGCCAGCCGTGATGCCCCAGCTGCACATGCCGCTGCAGTCCGGATCCGATCGCATCCTTCGCGCCATGCGGCGCAGCTATCGCTCGGAGAAGTTCCTCGGGATCCTGGATCGCGTGCGTGCACGCATCCCGGATGCCGCGATCAGCACCGACATCATCGTCGGCTTCCCCGGCGAGACGGAAGACGACTTCCAGGAGACGCTGCGCGTGGTCGAGCAGGCTCGCTTCGCATCCGCGTTCACCTTCCAGTACTCGGCTCGCCCAGGCACCCCCGCAGCGACCATGCCGGATCAGGTGCCGAAGGAAGTCGTGCAGGACAGGTACGACCGCCTCATCGCCCTCCAGGAGCGCATCGGCCTCGATGAGAACGAGAAGCTCGTCGGCCGTGAGGTGCACGTGCTCGTATCAACCGGTGAAGGCAAGAAGGACGCGGAGACTCACCGCATGAGCGGCCGAGCCGAGGACAGCCGCCTGGTGCACTTCGAGATTCCGGAAGGATCTGAGATCCCCCGGCCCGGCGATGTCGTGACCGTTCGGATCACCCATGCTGCGCCGTTCCACCTCCTCGCGGACGCCGCGCCGGGCGAAATCCTCCGCGTTCGTCGCACCCGTGCGGGCGACGCTTGGGACCGCGCAGAGAGCGAGTCGTGCGCGGTGCCGTCGCATGGCGCGGAGCCGGCGGGACCGGCGGGGCCGGTCTCACTAGGGTTGCCCGTGCTGCGTTCGCGACTGGACGTGGGCTCGCCCGCCGGACCGACGACGCCGATCTACGACCTCGCCGACGGCGAGCGGTGACCCCGCCGGATTCCGTGTGAGCCATTCCGGCGGTGCGGCTGTCGGCGACGCGTCCCCGACGGCCCATGGATCAGCGTCCCCATCGTCCGACCGACCTGCAGCCGACATCGACGTGAGTCGCATCCTGGCGATCGTCGGGCCGACGGGCACCGGCAAGAGCGACTTGGCGATCGATGTCGCCACGAGGCTGGCCGAGCGCGGCATCCGCGCCGAGGTCGTGGGTGCCGATGCGATGCAGCTGTATCGAGGAATGGACATCGGCACCGCGAAGCTGCCGATCGAAGAACGAGGTGGCATCCCGCATCACTTGATCGACGTTCTCGAGCCGAGCGAAGAAGCGACGGTCGCGTGGTACCAGCCGCGGGCGCGCGAGGCGATCGAGAGCATCCGCTCGCGTGGTGCTCTGCCGATCCTCGTCGGTGGGTCAGGGCTCTATGTGTCGTCCGTGCTGTACGACTTCGCATTCCCCGCGCGGGATCCCGAGCTGCGTGCTCGTCTCGAGGCCGAGGCTGCCGCGCTCGGCACCGCTCAGCTGCTGGAGCGACTGCGGGGGCTCGACCCCGAGACGGCGGAACGAGTGGATGCCGCGAACCTTCGGCGCGTCATCCGGGCGCTCGAGGTGGCCGAGTTGCAGCAGCAGGGATACGGAGCCGCCTTGCCCGAACGGCCGGAGCTCTGGTCGCCGGCGACAGTGATCGGACTGCACGTGCCCAGAACGAACCTGGTGGGACGGTTGGATGCCCGGGTCGAGCGCATGTGGCGAGCAGGGCTCCTCGACGAGGTGCGCGGACTTCTGAATCGCGGCATCGAGCGGGGTACGACCGCATCCCGCGCCATCGGATACGCCCAGGCGATCGCGCAGTTGCGCGGCGACCTCTCCGAGGCGGACGCGATAGCCGAAACGCAGAGGCTCACCCGACGCTATGCACGTCGCCAGGTGTCGTGGTTCAAGCGATACGCCGAGCTCCAGTGGCTCAATGCGGGTGCCGAGACCGTCGCCGACGCGGAGTCCGCCCCCGAGGCGTCGTACGCCCAGGCGCGCGGTCGGTTGGCTGACGCCGCACTGGATAGGCTTGCGCGGTGACCACACTCTCCTTCAGCAAGGGCCACGGGGCGGGCAACGACTTCGTGCTGTTCGCCGATCCGGAAGGCGCCATCGACCTGACGGCAGCGCAGATCGCGTTGATCTGCGACCGCCACTTCGGAGTCGGGGCGGACGGCGTGATCCGCGCGGTTCACTCCTCGGCGATCCCCGAGGGTTCGCTGGCGCTGTCGGAGGATCCGACGGCGGAGTGGTTCATGGACTACCACAACGCCGACGGGACGCCGGCGGAGATGTGCGGGAACGGCATCCGCGTGTTCACGCGCTACCTCATCGATGGCGGCTATGCCGACCTGCGCCCAGGGCAGACCTTGCCCGTCGGCACGCGAGCAGGGGTGCGCGAGGTGCAGCAGAGCGGTAGGGGATTCCAGGTGGATCTCGGCCGCTGGTCGCTGACCGGCGATGACCCGTTGGTGCGCGCGAAGGGACTCGGCGTTGCACGTCCCGGACTCGGCATCGACGTGGGGAATCCGCACGTGGTGGTCGCTTTGGCGGACGATGACGAGCTCGACCGCCTCGACCTGGGTCCGACTCCGATCCTCGACCCCGAGCCCATCAACGGGGCGAACGTCGAGTTCGTGGTGCCGCTCGAGCCGCTCATCGAGGACGGCGTCGGCCGCATCCGCATGCGGGTGCACGAGCGCGGCAGTGGCGAAACCCTGGCCTGCGGCACGGGCACCGTGGCGGCTGCGCTCGCCACGCGGTACTGGGCCGGCGACGCCGCACCTGACAACTGGAAGGTCATCACACCCGGCGGCAACCTCGGCGTGCGGATGTTCCCTGCCGAAGACGGCGAGCACGTCTCGCTCTCCGGACCGGCCGAGCTGGTCTACGACGGCGAGGTCACGATCGGCTGAGGCGTCGGTCAACGGTCGCGGATCGATCCGGGTCCGCACCATCGATGTCAGCCTTCGGCGCCACTGCGGGATCCCGAGTGCACGTGCAAGACGCGGAATCCCTTGCTCGACGAGGCACGCCTGACGTCATGCGAGTCCGGGAGCTCGGCCTCGAGCCAGCGCTGAAGGGAATCGGAGCCGAGGTTGCGCTGGACGACGAGCCAGGCATCCGCATCGTCGTCGAGCCGGGGGAGCCAGCGCAGCAGAAGGGCATGCAGCTCGGCCTTGCCGATGCGGATCGGCGGGTTGGACCAGATGGCGCGGAAGGCGATGTCGTCGGGAACATCGTCGGGCAGTACGGCGTTGATGTTTCGGAGGCCGAGGGACGCGGCGTTCCGACGCACGATGTCGAGCGCGCGTTCGTTGACGTCGACAGCCCACACCGTGGCGTCGGGCGACTCGAGTGCCAACGTGAGGGCGATCGGGCCCCAGCCGCAGCCGAGGTCGAGGAGATCGCCGCTGGGCGGGGCATCCGGCGCGTCGGCGAGCAGCACCTGGGTGCCGATGTCGATGTGATTCGGGCTGAAGATGCCACCGGCGGTCGTGAGTCGGAGGTCGCGACCCGCGAGCCGGACCGACAGTGGGTGCAGCTTGGCGTCGCCGCCGGGACGGGACGTGAAGTAGTGCTCGCCACTGGCCATACAAGGACCGTACCGGAGGCACGACGCAGCGGAACCGCTGTCAGTGAGGAGAACTAGGGTGGAGCACACGATGACCGAAACCCACAGCGAACGGGACGACGTGCGCGACGACGACGACGCACGCGCCAACGCAGCTCACGATGACCTGACAGGCGGAGACGACGACCGGGCGCCCGCCGTGCACGACGACGTCGTGGCGCGGGTGCTCGCTCGCGCCGAGCAGGGATCCGCGCGAACGGCCATTTTCGGCCAGAGTGCGCAAGCGCTGCAGGGTCTGCGCGCAGAGGGCCACGATTCGGATGGCGAGCAGTTCGACCGCGAAGAGCGCGCCGCGCTCCGTCGCGTGTCCGGACTCTCCACCGAGCTGGAAGACGTCACCGAGGTCGAGTACCGGCAGTTGCGGCTGGAGAACGTCGTGCTGATCGGCGTGTATTCCGGCGGAACGCTCGCGGATGCCGAGAACTCGCTTCGCGAGCTGGCGGCGCTTGCAGAGACGGCCGGCGCCGTCGTGCTGGACGGTCTGCTTCAGCGGCGTCCGCACCCGGATCCCAGCACCTACCTCGGAAGTGGCAAGGCTCTGGAGCTCCACGACGTGGTGCGCGCTCTCGGCGCCGACACGGTCGTCGCCGACACGGAGCTGGCGCCGAGCCAGAGGCGTGCGCTGGAAGACGTCGTCAAGGTCAAGGTGATCGACCGCACCGCCGTCATCCTCGATATCTTCAGCCAGCACGCGAAGAGCCGCGAGGGCAAGGCCCAGGTCGAACTGGCCCAGCTCGAGTACCTCCTGCCGCGACTGCGCGGCTGGGGTGAATCCATGAGCCGCCAGGCGGGTGGACAGGTCGGATCCGGCGGTGCCGGAATGGGCAGTCGCGGCCCTGGTGAGACGAAGATCGAGCTCGACCGTCGGCGCATCCACTCGCGGATGGCGAAGCTCCGCCGACAGATCAAGGACTTCACGCCGGCACGGGAGGCGAAGCGAGCGAACCGCAGGCGAAACAGCGTGCCATCCGTCGCCATCGCCGGGTACACGAACGCTGGCAAGTCCAGCATCCTGAACCGCATCACCAAGGCGGGCGTGCTCGTGGAGAACGCACTGTTCGCCACGCTGGATGCGACCGTGCGGCGTTCCATCACGGCCGACGGCCGTCTGTACACGCTGTCCGACACCGTGGGGTTCGTGCGCAACCTGCCGCACCAGCTCGTCGAGGCCTTCCGCTCGACGCTCGAGGAGGTGGCCGATTCCGACCTCATCGTGCATGTCGTGGACGCGTCGCATCCGGATCCCGCTGCGCAGCTGGCCACGGTGCGAGATGTGATCGGCGAAGTGGAGGCGCGGGACCTCCCCGAGCTCGTCGTGTTCAACAAGGCCGACCTGATCGACGAGGACCGACGGCTGGAGCTCCGCGGCCTCGAGCCGAGCGCCGTGTTCGCCTCCGCGCGTACCGGCGAAGGGATCGACGAAGTGCTCGCGGCCATCGCCCGGCTGCTGCCCGATCGCTCGGAGCAGATCGACGTGCTGATCCCCTACGACAGGGGCGACCTCGTATCGGCCCTGCACGAGCGCGGTCGTGTTCTCGAGACGTCGTACGAGCAGGACGGCACCCGGATGACGGCCAAGATCGCGCCGGAGTTCGTGCCGGTGTTCGAGCCCTTCCGGGCTGTGGCCACCGTCGCGTGAAGAAGGCTTGCTGAGCGGGCGCGGCCCGGGCGAAGTGCGGACCGAGCGGCTCTTGGACTCGCTCCGCTCACTGACGGAGCTGGGACGGAGCTGCAACGAACTCACCACGCGCAGCGCTCTCGGCGTCCGGCTCCGGCACGCGTAGCCGGACGTAACACGTCGCGGGCACCCGTTCTCGATTGGTACTCTGAACCCGTTATTCGTCGAGCCGGGTCGCAAGCCCGATCGACTGGTGCGACAGCCGAGCCCGGCACCCGCCCATGGACCGCGCAAATGGTGCGGTCTGCCGCTGATGCGGTGGGGATGTTCGAGGCCGAAAAGGGCGATCGCTCCCGCCGCCTGGATATCCGGGACAACGGGAGCAGTCATGAGCGCACACGGGACCGCCGACGGCGTCGCGCCGTGTCCTGCCGGCACCCCGTTCTCTTTCGAGCTCTATCCGCCGCGCACCGAGGCGGCATCACGGGCACTGCCTGACACCATCAGCCAGCTGGCATCGGCCGGTCCCGACTTCATGGCCGTGACGTACGGCGCCGGCGGGTCATCCCACGACTCCTCCCTCGACGTCGTGCGGCGCATCGTGCGCGACACGAGCGTGCCGGTCATGGCGCACCTCACATGCATCGGTTCATCGCACGAGCAGGCGGCTCGGATGATCCGCGAGTTCCTCGACGCGGGCGTGACCCGGTTCCTGGCCGTCCGCGGCGATCCGCCCGTTGACGCGCCGGCGGATGCCCCGCTGGGCGACTTGAAGAGCGCTGCCGAACTCGTGCAGCTGATCCACCGCATCCAGGCGGAGCGCGCGCCGTACCGGGAGATCCCGTTGCTGGGGCTGCCGCACGCGAGCGTGGTCGGCAAGGCCGAGAAGGTGACGATCGCGGTCGGCGCGTTCCCCAACGGGCATCCGCGGTCGCGGTCGAGGTCTCAGGACATCGACACGCTGCTCGCCAAGCAGGCCGCCGGTGCGAATCTGGCCATCACCCAGATGTTCTTCCATGCCGAGGACTATTTCGCGTTCGTCGACAGGGCACGGGTCGCCGGCGTCACGTTCCCGATCCTGCCCGGCCTCATGCCTGCCACGACGCCGACGGTGCTGCGTCGCATGCTCGACCTCAGCGGCGAGGATCTGCCCAGCGAGCTCGGCATCCGGCTGGAGGTCGAGCCGACGGACGAGGGCCGTCGCGAGATCGGCATCGACTACGCAGCACGCCTGGCCGAGCGGCTGGTCGCAGGCGGCGCGCCAGGCATCCACCTCTACACGTTCGGGCGACCGCGCACGGCTCTCTCCGTGCTCGAGCGCTGCGGTCTCGTCGACACGGCAGCAGTCGGGTCGTAGGGCACTGAACCCACCTCTCCACTCCACACAAGATCAGAAGGAACCAGCATGACCACCTCCGCGTTCCCGACAGGGACGATCACCGGTTACCCCCGTATCGGCCGACGTCGCGAGCTCAAGAAGGCCGTCGAGGCCTTCTGGGCCGGCAGCGTCTCGGCCGACGAACTCGAGGCCACCGCACTCGAGCTGCGTCGTGCGACCCGTGCTCGTCTCGTCGAGCAGGGCCTCGGAAAGGGCGACTCGTCCGTCCCCGAGACTTTCAGCTACTACGACCAGGTACTCGACGCGGCCGTGACGGTCGGCGCCGTGCCGTCTCGTTTCGCCGGGCTTCAGGATGCCGACGGCCGGGTCGATCTCGCCGGCTACTTCACGATCGCCCGCGGCGTCGGCGACGATGCTCCGCTCGAGATGACGAAGTGGTTCGACTCGAACTACCACTACCTCGTGCCGGAGATCGGTGAGGACACTCACTTCCGTCTCGCCTCCAGCCGCATCGTCGACCAGTTCCGCGAGGCCGTCGCCGACGGATACGTCACGCGTCCCGTCATCGTCGGACCCGTCACGTTCCTGGCGCTCAGCAAGGCGGCGGATGACGCCGCCGAAGGGTTCCGCCCGCTGTCGCGGCTCGCAGACCTCCTGCCGGTGTACGAGGAGCTGCTGAAGTCACTGAAGGATGCAGGAGCCCAGTGGGTGCAGCTCGACGAGCCGGCGCTGGTCAGCGAGAGCCTCGACGACGCGCGCGCCGACGTGCTCGCCGCGGCGCGTCAGGCGTACGACCGTCTGGGATCCGTCTCCGACCGCCCGAATCTCTACATCGCGGCACCGTACGGCAGCCTGGATGACGCGCTGCCCGTGCTCGCGGCGACGGGCGTCGAGGCGATCGGCCTCGATCTGGTGCGCGGTGGCGTTCCGACCGGCCTGGACGCCGCCACCGCCGCCGCGCTTCGCGCGAAGACGGTCGTCGGTGGGGTCATCGACGGCCACAACGTGTGGCGCGGCGATCTGGAGGCGGCCTTCGGCACGCTCGAGTCGCTGCTCGCGCTCTCTCCGAACCTCGCCGCATCCACGTCGACATCGCTGCTGCACGTGCCGCACGACGTGGAGGACGAGCCGAACCTCGATGCACGTCTCAAGTCCTGGCTCGCCTTCGCCGACCAGAAGGTGGCGCAGGTCGCCACGCTTGCGCGCGGACTGGATGACGGACACGAGGCCATCCAGGAGGAGCTGGCGCAGGCGTCCGCTGCGCTCGCCGATCGCCGCGTCGCGCCCGGAGTCCGCGACGGTGCCGTCCGGCAGCGCGCCGAGGCCCTCACGGACGCCGACTTCCGTCGCGGCGAGTACGCCGACCGACTGACGGCACAGGATGCCGCGCTCGGGCTGCCCCCGCTGCCGACCACCACGATCGGCTCGTTCCCGCAGACCGGCGACATCCGCCGCGCACGCGCCCAGTTCGCGAACGGGATCATCACCGAAGCCGAGTACCTGGGCCTCATGCAGGCGGAGATCAAGCGCGTCGTCGACCTCCAGGAGGAGATCGGCATCGACGTCATCGTGCACGGCGAGCCAGAGCGCAACGACATGGTGCAGTACTTCGCAGAGAACCTCGACGGGTTCGCGGTCACCCAGAACGGCTGGGTGCAGTCGTACGGCAGCCGCTGCACGCGTCCGTCCATCCTGTGGGGCGACGTCGAGCGACCGAAGCCGATCACCGTCGACTGGTCGACCTACACGCAGTCGCTGACCGAGAAGCCGGTCAAGGGCATGCTCACCGGTCCCGTCACGATCCTGGCGTGGTCCTTCGTGCGCGACGACCAGCCGCTGGGCGAGACCGCGCGTCAGGTCGCGTTGGCGCTGCGCGACGAGATCGCGGATCTCGAGGCCGCGGGCATTCGCATCGTCCAGGTCGACGAGCCGGCGCTCCGCGAGCTGCTGCCGCTGAAGGCGGCGGCCCAGCCCGACTACCTCGACTGGTCGGTCGGATCGTTCCGCCTGGCGACGAGCGGCGTCGCCGACGCCACCCAGATCCACACGCACCTCTGCTACTCGGAGTTCGGAGTCGTGATCGACGCGATCCGCAATCTGGATGCCGACGTGACGAGCATCGAGGCGGCCCGCAGCCGCATGGAGGTCGTCGACGACATCAAGGCGAGCGGCTTCGAGCACGGCATCGGGCCGGGTGTCTACGACATCCACTCTCCGCGGGTGCCGTCGGTCGCCGAAGTGACGGAGCTGATCGAGCGGGCCCTGGAGGGCATTCCGCAGCGCCAGGTGTGGATCAACCCCGACTGCGGACTCAAGACCCGTGGATACGACGAGACCGTCGCGTCGCTGACGAACATCATCGAGGCGACCCGAGCCGTGCGCGAGCGTGTCTCGGTGGACGCCTGACGAGTCATGACAACGACAAGGGACCCGGAGCGATCCGGGTCCCTCGTCGTGTCTCCGCTGTTCGGCACTCTCGAGGCCCGGAGGTTCTCGGCTCGCGCAGGCGGGCTCGCCCTTCGGCGAGCCGTTGCTCAGACGGCGCGCAGCACCGCCACGACCTTGCCGACGACCGTGGCGAAGTCGCCCAGAATAGGCTCGAACGCGGAGTTGCGGGGAAGCAGCCACGTGTGTCCGTCGCGCTGGCGGAACACCTTGACCGTCGCTTCGCCATCGAGCATCGCAGCGACGATGTCGCCGTTCTCCGCATCGTTCTGCTGCCGCACGACGACCCAGTCGCCGTCGCAGATGGCGGCGTCGATCATCGACTCGCCCTGCACCTTCAGCATGAAGAGGTCGCCGCTGCCGACGAGCTGACGGGGGAGGGGGAAGACCTCCTCGATCTGCTGCTCAGCGGTGATCGGAACTCCTGCGGCGATGCGTCCGACCAGCGGCACCATCGTGGCGTCTCCGACGGGAACGATGGTGTCGAAGTCGGCTGAGGTCTCCTGGCGCCCCGTCGTCGCCGGCAGGTCGATCAAGATCTCGAGTGCACGAGGACGGTTGGGATCGCGGCGGAGGTAGCCGCTGAGTTCGAGCTGGTTGAGCTGGTGCGCCACGCTGGAGAGGGACGCGAGACCCACGGCATCCCCGATCTCCCGCATGCTCGGCGGATATCCGCGCTGGCTCACGGATCGCTGGATGACCTCGAGGATCGAGCGCTGCTTCTCGCTCAGGTTCTTGCGTCGCCGCGTGCGCGGCTTGTCGGCCGGGGTGCGCCGTGCTCGTGCTGTCGGCGCAACGGATGCTGCGCTGTCGGACTCGGTCAACCTGATGTCCTCTCGTTCGCCGTTCTCCGTCGTCGGATGCGGCTGTGCGGCAAATGCTCCGACACGATTTTCGAACGTTTCCGTCGTACTGACGGCGATCGATTCGCAGCGAATGTCGGTGGTACGTGGTGCTCTGTCGTCGTGACGATCGAAACTCTATCTACGAAATGGCCGAAATCGGCGGTTTTGTTCGAGCGTGTTGAGAAGTCGGCGTCGCGAAATGCGAACGTATCGTTGAAATTCGAAAGAATCGAAGATATATTCGGAACGCGAGTTCGATTCTGGCAGGAGACGGACATGACGACCTTCGTACTGACACAGCAGCAGCCTCCCGTGCGCATTCGCACGCGGCTGACGCGTCGTGGACGGGTCGTCATCGCCGCCCTGATCGTGCTGCCGCTGCTCATCGGCGCTGGCGCGCTCGCTGCCAACAGCGGCGCGGTCGCCGGCGCGGTCGGAACCTCGTCGGCAGCCTTCCATCACGTGACGGTCCGTTCCGGCGACTCGCTGTGGTCCATCGCCGAGCGGATCGCGCCGCAGTACGACCCGAGAGACGTCGTTGCCGCGCTCGTCGATCTGAACGGTCTTCAGTCCAGCGTTCTTCAGGCAGGCCAGCAACTCGCGGTCCCGCACGAGTACGACGGTCGCTGACGCTTCGACGGCAATTCGGGGGCCGTTCAACCCCTTTAACATGGAGGCGTGATCTCGTTCTCCGACCTCCCGATCCGCGACGATCTTCGCGGTAAGTCCCCGTACGGCGCGCCTGTGGCAGCCGTACCCGTGGCGCTGAACGTGAACGAGAACACACATCCGATTCCTGACGAGGTCGTCGCTGACATCCTCGAGTCGGTCGGCGAGGCCTTGAAGGGCGCGAACCGGTATCCGGATCGGGAGTTCGGCGAACTCCGGGCCTCGCTCGCCGGCTATCTCGGCCACGGACTCGACGCCTCCAACATCTGGGCGGCGAACGGTTCCAACGAGGTGCTGCAGCAGATCCTTCAGGCGTTCGGAGGGCCGGGCCGTTCGGCGCTCGGCTTCGCGCCGACGTATTCGATGTATCCGCTGCTGGCATCCGGAACGGGCACGTCGTGGATCGCCGCCGATCGCGAGGCGGACTACGCCATCTCGCCTGACCACGCGGCGAAGTGGGTGCGTGAAGCGAGGCCGGATGTCGTCATCATCTGCGCCCCGAACAACCCGACGGGGACTCCGCTCGGTCTCGATGTCGTCGAGGCCGTGTACGAGGCGAGCGACGGCATCGTCGTGGTCGACGAGGCGTACCAGGAGTTCATGCCGGAGGATTCTTCGAGCGCCTTGACGCTTCTCCCGGGTCGTGAGCGGCTCATCGTGTCGCGCACCATGAGCAAGGCCTTCGCGTTCGCCGGCGTCCGGGTGGGCTATCTTGCAGCGGATCCCGCTGTGACTGATGCCCTGCGCCTGGTCAGACTCCCGTACCACCTCTCCGTGCTGACGCAGGCGGCAGCCATTGCGGCGCTTCGGCACTCCGACGAGATGCTCGCCACTGTTCACGACATCGTGCGCCAGCGGGACCGGATCGCAGATGGCCTGCGAGGCCTCGGATACCTCGTGCACGACAGCGGCAGCAACTTCGTGCTCTTCGGCGGTGTGTCCGATCCGCACGCGATGTTCCTCGCGCTGCGCGACCGCGGCATCCTGGTGCGCGATGTGGGCATCACGAACCACCTGCGCGTGAGTGCCGGCACGGAGGCGGAGACCACGGCGTTCCTCGAGGCGATGATCGACCTCGGCCCTGCGTCGACAGCGGCTTCGATGTCAGGGCTGCGCCCCTCATCGACTCAATCGGCACGCTCAGCGTGAGCCTGCGGCCCCCGCTGAGCGCACCTCAATCGCCGATATCGCGGCTGCGCCCCTCATCGACTCAATCGGCACGCTCAGCGTGAGCCTGCGGCCCCCGCTGAGCGCACCTCAATCGCCGATAGGCTTGAGGGCATGAGCAGCCGCACCGCGAGCATCCGCCGCGAGACCAGCGAGTCGAGCATCGAGCTGTCGCTCGATCTCGATGGCACCGGCCGCAGCAGCATCCACACGACGGTGCCGTTCTACGACCATCTGCTCACGGCATTCGCCAAGCACTCGCTCACCGATCTGACCGTTCGCGCCAAGGGCGACATCGAGATCGACGTGCACCACACCGTGGAAGACGTGGGCATTGTGCTCGGTCAGGCGATCCGGGATGCGCTCGGCGACAAGTCCGGCATCTCCCGTTATGGGGACTCCACGGTGCCACTCGACGAAGCACTCGTGCAGGCCGTCGTCGACATCTCGGGGCGCCCCTATCTGGTGCACACCGGCGAGCCGGTCGGATTCGAGCACCACCTCATCGGCGGCCACTTCACCGGATCCATGGTGCGCCACGTCTTCGAGGCCATCGCGTTCAACGCCGCGCTCACGGTGCACGTCCGGGTGCTGAGCGGCCGGGATCCGCACCACATCGCCGAGACGGAGTTCAAGGCGTTCGCGCGAGCGTTCCGGCAGGCGAAGGCACTCGATCCGCTCGTTGAGGGCATCCCGTCGACGAAGGGCGCCCTGTGACAGGGGCGGCCGAGAACGGGTCGGCGGAGCGCGTGCCCTCGATCGTCGTCCTGGACTACGGATCCGGGAACATCCACTCGGCCGCAAAGGCGCTGGAAGCCGTCGGCGCCGATGTGACCGTGACGTCCGACCGTCGGGCCGCGATGGACGCCGACGGGCTCGTCGTGCCCGGCGTCGGCGCGTTCAAGGCCGTGATCGACCAGCTGCGTTCCGTGCGCGGGGGAGAGATCATCGATCGCCGTCTCGCCGGCGGTCGACCCGTTCTCGGGATCTGCGTCGGCATGCAGGTGCTGTTCGCGCACGGAGTCGAGCACGGACACGACGCCGAGGGCCTCGGCGAATGGCCGGGCACGATCGAGCGGCTGAAAGCTCCCGTCCTGCCGCACATGGGGTGGAACACCGTGAACGCCCCCGCCGACTCCGTTCTCTTCGACGGTGTGCGGGACGAGCGCTTCTACTTCGTCCACTCCTTCGGCGCGCAGCAGTGGGAACTGGAGGCCTCCGGCCCGTTCGCCGCGGCGAAGCTGACCTGGGCCGACTACGGAGGTCCGTTCCTGGCCGCTGTCGAGAACGGTCCGCTCACGGCAACGCAATTCCACCCGGAGAAGTCCGGTCAGGCCGGCATGCGGCTGCTGCGCAACTGGGTGCAGAGTCTTCCCGTGCACGCGGCGTAGAACGCGAGACGCCGCGGTCCGGCATCCGTCATCCCCTCCTCACCGAAAGAACCCAGCACCGATGGCTCCCTTCACCGACACGCCCAAGCTCGAGCTCCTTCCCGCTGTCGACATCGCCGACGGCAAGGCGGTGCGTCTGACGCAGGGGGAGGCCGGCAGCGAGACGAGCTACGGCGATCCCGTCGATGCCGCGGCGGAGTGGGCGGATCAGGGCGCCGAGTGGATCCACCTCGTCGACCTCGACGCGGCATTCGGACGCGGCGACAACCGCGACGTGCTCAAGGCAGTGCTGCACGCGCGACGCGACGTGCAGATCGAGCTGTCGGGCGGCATCCGTGACGACGAGTCGCTGGAGCGCGCGCTGGAACTCGGCGCGAAGCGCGTCAACCTCGGCACCGCAGCCCTGGAGAACCCCGAGTGGGCGGCGGATGCCATCTCCCGCTACGGCGAGGCGATCGCCGTCGGGCTCGACGTGCGCGGCACCACCCTTGCGGCTCGAGGATGGACGCGCGACGGCGGCGACCTCTGGGATGTGCTGGCGCGTCTGGAAGACGCCGGATGCGCGCGCTATGTGGTGACGGACGTCACGAAGGACGGCACCCTGCGCGGCCCGAACCTCGAGCTCCTCAAGCAGGTCACGGAACGCACGGACCGGCCGGTGGTCGCATCCGGGGGCATCTCGAACCTCGACGACATCGCGGCGCTGAGGGAGCTCGTGCCGAGCGGAATCGAGGGCGCGATCGTCGGCAAGGCGCTGTACGCCGGCGCGTTCACGCTCGCGGAGGCGCTGGACGTTGCCGGACGCTGACCCGAGCACCGGAGCCGTCGGTGGTGGGGAGCACCGTGATCGGCATCTCTTCGGCTCGACCGATCGCGCCGACTCCGCCGGGCTCCCGTGGGAGGGCCGCCACTTCGAGCAGAACACGGCGACGGACGACGACGGGTCGGCGGATCCGGCACTGCTGAAGGCTCTGACGGACTTCGCCGACGGGCGAGCGGATGCAGCGCAGGTGGTCGAGGCGGTTCGCGCCGCGCGCCTCCTGGTTCCGCTCCTCGCCCATGCGGGCGAACTGGGCGAGACGCCGGAGGGACACCTCGTCGACAAGACGCAGGAGTTGTCGATCGCGACGGTCCAGGCGCCGGACGGGCGAGCGGTGCTGCCGGCGTTCACGTCCGTCACCACCATGTCGGCCTGGAACCAGAAGGCCAGGCCCGTGCCGGCCGTCGGGCCGCGCATCGCGCTCGCCGCGGCGAGCGAAGAGACGGAGCTGGTGGTGATCGACCCGACCAGCCCGACCGAGTTCGTGCTGCGGCGGCCGATGGTGAGGGCACTGGCGACGGGTGCGGAGTGGATCGCCCCGTGGTCCGATCCCGAAGTAGTCGACGCATTCGGCGCCGCAACGCTGGGCGAGAGCGACGTGGTCGGCCTGCGGGTGTCCAGCGGGGATCCGTCAGCGCGGCTGGCTGGTCCCGAGGCCCAGGTGGGCGTCGTGCTGCGTTCCGGCCTGGATGCCGACGCCCTGCGAGCGCTCGTCGCCAGGCTGTCGGAGGCGTGGGGCGCATCCGCGGTCATCGCCGAACGGGTCGACTCCCTGTCGCTACGGCTGCTGTCTGCCTGAGCGGGCCACGGTCCGGCTCAGATCACCGAGCCGGTGTACTTCTCGCCCGGCCCGGACCCGGGGGCGTCCGGAATCGACGACGTCTCGCGGAACGTCAGCTGGAGGCTCCGCAGACCGTCGCGGAGACTGCGCGCGTGCTGGTCTCCGATGTGCTGCGCACTCGCGGTCACCAAGCCGGCGAGAGCGTCGATCAGCTTGCGGGCTTCGTCGAGATCGGTCTGCGTCTCCGGGTCGTCCGCGAGGCCGCACTTCACCGCCGCAGCACTCATCAGATGGACGGCAGTGGTCGTGATGACCTCGACCGCCGGCACATCCGCAATGTCGCGCGTGGCGCCGGCGATCGCTGCGGCCTCCGCCTCGAGGTCGATGTCCGCTGCGGTGATCTCCACGAAGTCGGGTGAGTTCTGGTCCTCGAACCGGTGTACGTGCTGATCGGACATGGGGCCTCCGCGTGCGTGAAGAAAAGTCGGGTGAAGGGGAGTGGTTGGGACGATTCGGCCGCGCCCGCAGCGTCTGCTAGACTATGTCGGGCCTTCGGAGCACTATGCCTCGAAGGGAAAGTGGAGATTCTCCCACCCGCGCTTGACCGCTTCATCAGGTTACCGGGTCGTTACGCACTCCGCCGAGGAGACGAAAGTCGCCGAGGTTGACGTAGAGGGTGCGGGATGCACGGCCGTGCGTGAGCACGGATCGCATGTGTGTGAGAACTCTCTGCCGACCATCCTGCGGCATCGCCGAAGGATGCCCGCCCAAGAGAAATGCTCGATCAGAGGAGCCACGCATCAGCGATCCCCGTACCAATGACCGTATCCGCGTCCCCGAGGTTCGCCTCGTCGGCCCAGGCGGAGAACAGATCGGCGTCGTCAAGATCGAGGTCGCCATCCGTCTCGCACAAGAGGCGGACATGGACCTCGTGGAGGTGGCTCCGAATTCGAAGCCGCCAGTCGCCAAGATCATGGACTACGGCAAGTACAAGTACGAGGCTGCGCAGAAGGCCAAAGAGGCCAGGCGCAACCAGGCGAACACCGTGCTCAAAGAGGTGCGGTTCCGCCTCAAGATCGACAAACACGACTACGAGACCAAGCGCAAGCGCGCAGAGGGATTCCTCAAGGCCGGGGACAAGGTCAAAGCCATGATCCTGTTCCGCGGACGCGAGCAGTCCCGCCCCGAGCAGGGTGTGCGCCTGTTGCAGCGGTTCGCCGAAGATGTGGCGGAATTCGGTTCAGTGGAATCGAACCCGACCATCGACGGTCGCAACATGGTCATGGTCATCGGCCCTCTGAAGAACAAGTCGGAGGCCAAGGCCGAGGCCAACGCACAACGTGCCGCGAACCGCGCGCGCTCCCAGCAGCAGCGCGCGGGTGTGGCCACCGAGGCGGAAACCCCCTCCGCCACCGATGAGGAGAAATAATGCCCAAGCAGAAGACCCACTCCGGGGCCAAGAAGCGGTTCAAGCTCACCGGCAGCGGCAAGGTGATGAAGCAGCAGGCCGGCATGCGCCACCACCTGGAGCTGAAGACGAGCCGTCGCACGCGTCGGCTCAACCAGGACCAGGTGCTCCCGACGGTCGACGCCAAGGTCGCCAAGAAGCTTCTCGGCAAGTAAGCCGAAACGACGCGAAGGATATTGAGCAATGGCAAGAGTGAAGAGGGCCGTCAACGCCCACAAGAAGCGTCGGGTCGTCCTCGAGCGCGCTGAGGGATACCGCGGACAGCGGTCGCGCCTCTACCGCAAGGCCAAGGAGCAGGTCACCCACTCGCTGGTCTACAGCTACCGTGACCGTCGTGCCCGGAAGGGCGACTTCCGTCGCCTGTGGATCCAGCGCATCAACGCCGCGAGCCGCCAGAACGGCCTCACCTACAACCGCTTCATCCAGGGCCTGAACCTGGCCGGCATCGAGGTGGACCGTCGCATCCTGGCCGAGCTCGCCGTGAACGAGCCCGCCACGTTCGCGTCGCTGGTCGAGACCGCGAAGAAGGCGCTGCCGGCGGACACGTCCGCTCCGCGCGCCGACGCCGCTTAAGCATCACCGCACAACGGCCCGGTTCCCTCCTGGGGAGCCGGGCCGTTTCGCATGTTCCGCCAGGCGTGCGCGCCGCGGCCCGGCCGTGTGATCGCGGTGCGCCGGCCGGGGACGCGCACGGGACCGGCGGCGCGGCGCACAAGACAGGCACAGTGAACACGGCGGCACAGTAGGCTAAGCGCGTGCTGGACAACCCCCGCTCGCCCAGGGTGCGCGCCGTCGCCAAGCTTGCGAAGAAGCCAGCGCGCGCGGATACGGGTCTCTTCTTGCTCGAGGGCCCTCAGGCTGCCCGTGAGGCCCTCACGTGGCGTCCCGAGCTCGTGGTCGAGTTGTTCGCGACGACGCACGCCTTCCACAAGCACGACGATGTCGCGTCGTTGGCGAAGCGGGCCGACGTGAATGTGGAGTTCGTCACGGAGCAGGTGCTGGATGCCATGGCGGACACCGTCACACCGCAGGGCTTCGTCGCGGTCTGTCGCATGTTCACGTCGTCGCTCGACGATGTCTTCGGGGCGCGTCCCAGGCTCATCGCGGTGCTGGAGGAGGTGCGTGATCCGGGGAACGCGGGCACGATCATCCGTGCCGCGGACTCCGCGGGGGCGGACGCCGTGGTCTTCTCCGGGCACACCGTCGATCTGTACAACACGAAGGTGGTGCGGTCGACGACGGGTTCGTTGTTCCATCTGCCGGTGGCCGTCGGTGCGTCGATCGATGAGGTCTTGACCAGGTCGAAGGCGGCGGGCCTGCGTGTCATCGCCGCGGACATGGCCGGTGACGACCTTTTGGTGGCGCGGATGAGCGGTGAACTCGCCGAGCCGACTGCGTGGGTTTTCGGCAACGAGGCGCACGGCCTGTCCGAGGAGGCCGTCGAGCTGGTGGACCGAGTGATCACCGTGCCGATCTACGGCCATGCCGAGTCGATGAATCTTGCGACCGCGGCGTCGGTCTGCCTCTACGAGTCGGCGTTCGCGCAGCGCAGCTGAGTCCCACGGCGAGGCGAACGGCAGCGCGCTCCGATGGACTTTGTCACGAGTCAGTGACGTCGGGTGGTTGTCGCGAGGACGGCCGCGTAATCCATGGTGAACGAGCCGCCTGCGTCGTCGATGACCGTGCTCATGCCCTCCAGCAACGGTCGCAGTTGCTCGGCGGCGAGTCGGTTGAGTCCGCCGGAGGTGGGAAGGGCGTCGATCCATTCGTCGCGCGAATAGACACGCTTCCAGTCGAAGCGCCACTGCTCGATATCGGTGAAACCACCTGCTCCGCGGATGCCGTCGGCCGCCTTGTCGAGCTGCGACCCGTACGCCCCCGCGCCGGCGGTCATGCCTGCCGCGATCGGATTGCCCGGCAGGACTCGGGCGAAGACCTCACCGAACGCGGCGCCGATCGGCTCGGGGAATCGCATCACGTTCCAGAACAACGCGAGGCGCCCGCCGGGCCGCAAGACCTCCGCGGCTTTTCGGGCACCGGCGACGGGATCGATCCAGTGCCAGGTCTGGCCCGCGATCACGAGGTCGAACCTGCGACCGGCGGCATTCCACTTCTCGAACTTCGCCACCTCGACGGTGAAGCCGCGCGAGCGGGCCAACGTCGCCATCCGATCGTCGACGTCTACGCCCAGCACGTCGGCACCGCGCTCGTGGAATGGAATGGCGGAGATCCCGGTGCCGATGCCGACGTCGAGCACGTCCATGCGCGGTGTGTCGTGCCTGGTCTCGGCGATGATCCGGTCGACCAGCGCGTCCGGGTATCGCGGGCGCGCGCGGTCGTACGCTTCTGCGTTCGCTCCGAACGACTCGGCCATCTGTCGTGCCCTGTGGGATTCGGATGCCACCGAACGCTCGGGTAGAGTGACCATGCGCCCACTATAGGTGGGCGCATGGTCACTCATCCATCGCGATCGCGCTCGGCGAACGAGGAGATCTCACGTGGCGCCCACCGGAGTCGCACTGCAGGACGCCCGTGCCCGACTGTTCGAGGCGGCGGACCGGGTGGTCCTCCGCGACGGCCCGAACGGTCTCACGAGCCGAGCGGTCACCGAGGAGCTCGGTGTTGCGAAGGGCGTGCTGCACCGACATTTTCCTGACTTCGACACCTTCCTTGCGGAGTGGGTGGAGCAGAAGGTCGTTGGACTCGGCGACCTCGCCGACGGGCTGCGGGCCAGGGCAGGCGCGGCGAGCGTGGTGACGAACCTGCGCGGCGCCCTGGTGCGCGTCTTCGACCCCTTCGGCTTGGCGACGATCCGCATTGTCATCGCAAGGGATGGTGTGCGGGCCCGGCTGCGGGCACACGGCGAACACCCGCTGTCGTATCTCGGTGAGGCGACGAACGTGCTCACTGGCTACCTTGCGGACGAGCAAAGTCGCGACCGACTGGTGCCGTCCGCCGATCCGCGCACGCTCGCACTCGCGCTGATGGGCTCGGGCCACCTGCTGTTCGCCGGGGAGCTCAGTGCGTTGCCATCCGAGGCTGCCGTCGACGAAGTGGTGGCATCGATTCTCATCGGTGTCGAGCCCTGAGACCGCGCCGAACCTCCGCTGAGGACGTGACCTGTGCCCGTCCGCACGCACTGGATTCTGTCGCCCACGATGCGAACTCGAGGCCGACGGACGCGACTGACGTCCGTCGTCACATCGGTTCCGCGGCCGACTCGAGGTAGCGAGCGTAGCGTGTGGCACATCCGTCGGCATCCAGATCGCACACGATGAACGGCCGCTCATACACACCCGGTCCTGGCGGCCGGGCGAGTCGGTGGGTATCCGTCGTTCGTCGCGCCGCCGTCGGTGCCGGCTCTGTTCTCGCCGTGACGGTGGGCATCGCGGCGATCACCGCTGCCGAGGCGCTGTGGACCAGAGGACAGCTCGCGACCATGCGTCCTTCGATCCCCTCTGCGCGGAACGGTCTCTTCGGCGACGCACACCAGAGCCCACCACTTCAGTTGGCGGTGATGGGTGACTCGTTGGCCGTGGGGTATGGGGCCGAGGACGAGTCCCACACGGTCGGAGTGATACTGGCAAACGGGCTCGCGGCGGCGTCCGAACGCTCGGTGCAACTCACTAACGTGGCGGAGGTCGGCGCGGTGTCGAGCGACCTTCCTGCACAGCTGGTCAGGTTACGTCTGGTCAGCTCACCCGACGTCGCCGTCATCATCGTGGGGACGAACGATGCTTTCCATCTCGTGCCGCTCCCGGATTCCCTGAGCCCGCTTCGGGCCACGATCACGGAACTGCGCAGCACGGGTGCTCGCGTCGTCCTCGCTTCCTGCCCCGATCTCGGCACGGTTCGCAGGTTCGTCGAGCCGATGCGGTTCGTTGCGCACTGGGCCAGCAGGTTCCTTGCCACTGGCCAGACGATCGTCGCACTGCGCGCCGGTGCTCGTACCGTCTCGCTCGCGGACGCACTCGGACCGTTGTTCCGACGTGATCCGGGCTCGATGTTCTCGCAGTTGGATCGTCTGCATCCGTCCGATCTCGGGTATTCGAACGCCGCGGCCGCGCTCCTCCCCAGCGTGCTGGCGGCCGCGGGATATCGCGCAGCAGCAGGGGGGCCCGTGCCGCATCGGGTGTATGAGAACCGCAGCCGTCGACCGCTCGCATGGATCGCGTTCCGCGCGTCGCGACGAGCCGGCGTGCGGGTGCGGAAACGCCGGCGACCCGAGTGAGCGGTCGCCGAAGGAAAATCCACGGACTCGAAGGCGGCCGATGCTTCGGGCGCACGACGGGCGAGTTTTCTGCGGCTCTGCCTCCCGTAAACTTGATGTTCGTGCCAGAACCCATCGAGATCACCGAATCCGCGGTGCGATCGGCGGTCGACGCGGCCCTGGCCGCCGTGGATTCCGCCGCCGACATCGCGGAACTCAAGACGGCCCGTACGGAGCATTCCGGCGAGCACTCGCAGCTCGCGCGTCTGAACGCCTCGCTGCGCGATGTCGCAGCAGACCAGAAGGCCGCGCTCGGCAAGCTGGTCGGGCAGGCAAGGGGAGAGGTGAACCGTGCGTTCGCGGCTCGGGAAGCCGTGCTCGCCGAGGCGGAGAACGCGAAGC
This sequence comes from Planctomonas sp. JC2975, assembly GCF_012985205.1. Taxonomy (NCBI): domain Bacteria; kingdom Bacillati; phylum Actinomycetota; class Actinomycetes; order Micrococcales; family Microbacteriaceae; genus Planctomonas; species Planctomonas sp. JC2975. The sequence goes on from NZ_JABEKS010000002.1 coordinate 564,229, forward strand.
GGCTCGCCGAAGAAGCCGTCGACGTCACCGAGGTTGCGCTGCCCGGCCGAGTCGGGGCGCGGCATCCGCTCTCCCTGCTGCAGGAGCGCATCGCCGACATCTTCGTCGGCATGGGCTGGGAGGTCGCGGAGGGCCCGGAGCTCGAGAGCGAGTGGTTCAACTTCGACGCGCTGAACTTCGACGCCGATCACCCGGCGCGCGCTCTGCAGGACACGTTCTTCGTCGAACCCCCAGAGGCGCATCTCGTGCTGCGCACTCACACGTCTCCCGTGCAGGTGCGTGCCCTCTTGGAGCGCGAGCTTCCGGTGTACGTCGTCGCGCCGGGACGCGTGTACCGCACCGATGAGCTCGATGCCACGCACCTTCCCGTGTTCAGCCAGGTCGAGGGCATCGCCGTCGACAAGGGCCTGACCATGGCGCACCTCCGCGGAACGCTCGAGCACTTCGCTCGCGCCATGTTCGGCGACGAGGCGAAGATCCGCCTGCGTCCCAACTACTTCCCGTTCACCGAGCCGAGCGCCGAGATGGACGTCTGGCATCCGGGAGCCAAGGGCGGCCCGCGCTGGATCGAGTGGGGCGGCTGCGGCATGGTGAACCGCAACGTGCTGCGCTCGGCCGGCATCGACCCCGACGTCTACACGGGATTCGCCTTCGGCATGGGCATCGAGCGCACGCTGCAGTTCCGGTACAGCCTGAACGACATGCGCGACTTCCTCGAGGGCGACATCCGCTTCTCCCAGCAGTTCGGAATGGTGGTTTAAGGGCATGCGAATCCCGCTGAGTTGGCTCGCCGAATACGTCGACGTCGCCCCCGGCTCGACGCCTGAGGACGTGCACGCCGCGCTCGTCAAGGTGGGGCTCGAAGAGGAGGCCATCCACCGCTTCGAGATCTCCGGTCCCGTTGTGGTCGGTGAAGTCCTCGACTTCGTCGAGGAACCGCAGACCAACGGCAAGACCATCCGCTGGTGCCAGGTGCGCGTCGCCCCCGATGGGGAGAATGCCGCAGACGGCGGGGATGCGGTACACGGCATCGTGTGCGGTGCCGGCAACTTCTTCCCCGGCGACAAGGTCGTCGTGACGTTGCCCGGCTCCGTCCTTCCCGGTCCGTTCCCGATCGCGGCCCGCAAGACGTACGGACACGTCTCCGACGGGATGATCGCCTCGGCGCGTGAGCTCGGTCTCGGCGACGAGCACAACGGCATCCTGCGGCTGAAGGAGCTCGGGATCGACGCGCCCGTCGGCACGGACGCGATCGCGCTGCTCGGCCTGGACGACGCGTCGGTAGAGGTGAACGTGACCCCGGATCGCGGCTACGCGCTCTCCATCCGCGGCATCGCCCGCGAGTACGCCCACTCGACCGGTGCAGCCTTCCGCGACCCTGCGGCATCCGTGGATCCGGTGGACGGCGAAGGCTTCGAGGTCGTCATCGCCGACGAGGGTCCGATCCGTGGCCGCGTCGGAGCGAGTGTCTTCGTCACGCGCGCCGTGCTGGGCGTCGACCCGGCCGCGCCGACGCCCGCCTGGATGATCGCTCGGCTCGTGCTGGCCGGCATCCGATCCATCTCCCTCATCGTCGACGTGACCAACTACGTGATGGTCGAGTTGGGGCAGCCGATCCACGCCTACGACCTGGACAAGCTGACCGGTGGCATCACCGTTCGCAGGGCGCAACAGGGCGAGAAGCTCGAAACCCTCGACGGACAGGTGCGCACGCTCGACGTGGAAGACCTGCTCATCACCGACGGATCCGGTCCGATCGGACTCGCCGGCGTGATGGGCGGTGCGACGACCGAGGTCGGTGACACGACGACGGACGTGCTCATCGAGGCGGCGAATTTCGACCCGGTGTCCATCGCCCGCACGGCCCGCAGGCACAAGCTGCCCAGCGAGGCGTCCCGTCGCTTCGAGCGCAGCGTCGATCCGGATGTCGCCCGCGCCGCCGCTGCACGCGTCGTACAGCTGCTGGAGCAGCTCGGCGGAGGACGCGCCGACGGGCTCGGATCCACCCTGCACACCGCGACGGGCGCCGACCCGATCCAGCTGCCGCACGGATACGTGACGAAGCTCGTCGGCGTCGAGTTCACCGACGACGAAGTGCGCACCACGCTCGCCGAGATCGGTGGAACCATCGAGCAGACGGATGACGGACTCCTGGTCACGCCGCCGACCTGGCGACCTGATCTCGGCGACAAGGCCGACCTGGCAGAGGAGGTCGCCCGCATCGTCGGATACGACCGCATCCCGTCGGTGCTTCCCGTCGCTCCGCCCGGACGCGGACTGACCCGCGCCCAGCAGCTGCGTCGTCAAGCCGCCACGGCACTCGCGGCCAGTGGGCTCACCGAGGTGTTGGCCTATCCGTTCGTGTCCTCGACGCAGAACGATCTGTTCGGCTCGCCCGTCGACGGCGAGGTTCCGGCGGTACGCCTGACGAACGCACTGGACGCCTCCGTGCCGTTCCTGCGCACCTCGCTGCTGCCCGGCCTGATCGACACCGCGAAGCGCAATCTCTCGCGCGGGCTCACCGACCTCGCGCTGTTCGAGATCGGCTTGGTCTTCCGTCCGGACGGCGCGGTGAGCGGAACCTCCGACCTCCCCGTCGGTGCTGCGCTCCCCGAGCCGGGCGTGCTCGCCGAGCTGGAGGCGGGCATCCCGGCGCAGCCGCAGCTGGCCGCTGCGCTGTTCACCGGCGACTCGACGGCCAAGCAGCCCGGCCAGGCCGCCATCGCATCGGGCATCGCGGACGCGCTGGGCGCGGTCCGCACCCTTGCCGCGGCACTCGGAACCGAGGTCACCGTGCGCCAGGGGTCGCACAAGGCGCTCCACCCGGGGCGTACCGCCGAGGTGCTGCTCGACGGCAGCCCGATCGGCTACGCGGGCGAACTGCTGCCTCAGGTGGCGGAGGACGCCGACCTCCCGCGTGTCGTCGGCGTGCTCGAGGTCGACCTCGATCGCCTCATCGGCGTCGCAGGCGCTGACAAGCAGATCAGCCCCATCTCGACGTTCCCCGCCGCGACCCAGGACCTGTCGCTCGTCGTGGACGCGGCCGTGCCGGCCGCCGATGTGCTCGCGGCAGTGGTCGAGGGTGCAGGCGACCTGCTGGAGGCGGCCCACATCGTTGACGACTACCGCGGACGCGGCCTCCCTGTCGGCAGCAAGAGCCTGACGTTCGCGCTGCGTTTCCGCGCGGACGACCGCACGCTGACCGCAGCAGAGGCCAGCGATGCGAAGCTCGCAGGGGCAGCGCTCGCCGGGTCCCGGTTCGGAGCGACCGTTCGGGAGTAGTCCACTGTCGCCTGCCCGTGCCCCTGCCCGTACCCGCTGAGCGCGGCGCGCTCGCAGTGCGCGGACGGCTGCAGATTCGGGCATCCATCGGTCGATGGATGCCCGAATCCATCTCCTGCCCCATGGCGGAGAGGACCCTGTCCGACCAGCCTTGAGACATGACGAACAGCTCCGATCCCGTGGTCAGCGTCCGCGGGTTGCGCAAGGCGTACAGCGGGTTCACCGTCGTCGACGACATCGACTTCGAGATCGCCCCCGGCGAGACGTTCGCACTCCTCGGACCGAACGGCGCAGGCAAGTCCACGACCATTGAGATCCTCGCCGGCTATCGCGATCGCACCGCGGGCGATGTCCGAGTGCTGGGTGTCGATCCGCAGCACGCGACGCGCGGCTGGAAGGCTCAGCTCGGCATCGTGCTGCAATCCACCGGCGAGCCGGGTGTCATGACCGTCGCAGAGCAGCTCAGGCATTTCGCGCGGTTCTATCCGCGACCACGCGACGTCGACGAGACCATTGCAGCCGTCGGACTGACGGACAAGGCCGGTGCCCGGCTCGCCAAGTTGTCCGGCGGCCAGCGGAGACGGGTGGATGTCGCACTCGGCATCATCGGCAACCCGCGGCTGCTCTTCCTCGACGAGCCGACAACGGGCTTCGACCCCGAGGCGCGCCATGAGTTCTGGGAACTCATCCGCACGCTCAAACGAGACGGGACGAGCATCCTGCTCACCACCCACTACCTCGACGAGGCCGCCCGCCTCGGCGACCGGGCCGGCGTCATCGCCGCGGGCCGCATGGTCGACATCGGAGCGATCCACGAGCTCGGCGGTGCGGATGCCCGCACGCCGCTGGTGCGCTGGCGCGACGACCGCGGGCAGCATGAGGTGCGCACGCGCGAACCCGGCCGCACTGTCGCCGACATCGTCGCCGACCTCGGCTCGGAGCCCGACGACCTCGAAGTCGTGCGACCCAGTCTGGAGGATGTCTACCTCGGCCTCCTCGGCACGGCGAGGGACCTCGAGGAGGTGGCGGCATGAGCACTCTGGCTCTGGGCGCCGAGCGCACGCGGTACGAGATCGTCTCGTACTTCCGCTCGATGGACACGGTGTTCTTCACCTTCCTCTTCCCCCTCGTGATGCTGGGCATCTTCACGGCGGCGTTCAGCGCGGCGGGGGACATCGTCGCCAAGCCCGGCGAGCCGGGTATCTCCGTCGGTGCGTACTACCTGCCGGGGATGCTCGCCGCCGGCATCCTGCTCTCCGGGGTGCAGAATCTGGGTGTCGACATCGCCGGCGAGAAGTCGGACGGCACGCTCAAGCGGCTGGGCGGGACTCCGCTGTCGCCGGTGAGCTACTTCGCGGGCAAGATCGGACAGGTCTTCGTGACGGCGGTCATCCAGGCGCTGCTGTTGCTCGCGGTCGCGCGTCTCATCTTCGGCATCGCGCTGCCGACCGATCCCGAGAAATGGCTCACGTTCGCCTGGATCTTCGTGCTCGGCATCGTGACCTCGGCGCTGCTCGGCATCGCGCTGTCGGCACTGCCCCGGTCCGGACGCTCGGCATCAGCCGTCATCGTGCCCATGGTGCTGATCCTGCAGTTCATCTCCGGCGTGTATCTGAACTTCTCGCAACTCCCGGGATGGATGCAGACGATCGCATCGATCTTCCCGCTGAAGTGGATCGCGCAGGGCATGCGGAGCGTGTTCCTTCCCTCGGACTTCGTCGTTCTCGAGCCGAACGAGAGCTGGCAGCTCGGATGGGGCGCGCTCGTGCTGGTCGGCTGGCTCATCGTCGGACTGGTGATCAGCAGGCTCACCTTCCGGTGGATCCGCAAGGACGGCTGACCGAGGGGCGTGGGTCGCTTGCGGTGCGGCTTCGATGCGAGAGTTGCCTCGTGAACATGCAGAAGCGCGCATGGTGGGATGTCGCGGTCGGCGTCACCGCACTCGCCTGCGCGTTCCTGATCTGGCTGGACGCCGCTGTCATCCCCGGCGCACCGAAGAACACGATCGCCTCATCGAGTGCGCTGGCGGCGTTCGTGGTGGCGTACGCCGTGTTCGGCAGGTGGCTGATCGGATGCGACGCCCCGGTAGCCGCCCATGTCTACCTCGGCCTGATGACTCTGATCGTCGCTCTCGGTTGTGCTGCCGACCCGAATCTGTCGGTGCTGCAGGCGATGGCGTATCCGCTGATCGGGTGCCTGGCGCCTGGCCGCATCCGGACAATGCTCGCGTGGGACGTCGTACTCGGCATCGCAATGTTCGCGGGCCTCGCGCTCGGACCTGCCGGCGTGAGCGCGGCCGCGATCACGGCATCCTTGTCGTTCGTCTTCGCGGTCGCGATCGGACTCTGGATCTGGCGGATCGTCGACTGGGGTGCAGAGCGCGCCCACCTTCTGGTCGAGCTGCAGGCGGCACAGAACCGGGAAGCGGCAGCTGCCAGCGACGCGGGCGCCGTTCGCGAGCGGGAGCGCCTTGCGCGCGACATGCACGACACAGTCGCACAGTCGTTGACCGGGCTTGTCATGCTCGCCGAGCGGGCTGAGCGGCAGGCGCTGAGAATCGATGCGTCTGGGGCCTTGCCGGAGACGTTGCGCACCATGGAGAGTGCCGCGCGCGAGACTCTGCGCGAGATCCGGTCCTTGGTGGCCGAGTCGGCGTCGCAGTCCGTCGAGGACGGCCTGAACGAGGCGGCCCGTCGGGTGGCGGCACGGTTCGATCGCGAGGCGGGGATCGCAGTCGACGTGCGCTTCGATGAAGTCGAACTCTCCAGGGAGCAGCAGGTGGTGCTGCTGCGCTGTCTCCAGGAGGCGCTCGCGAACGTGCGCAAGCACGCCAGTGCGAGCAAGGTCGAGGCATCACTGCGGGCCGTGGACGACGTCCTCATGCTGGAGGTCGTCGACGACGGGGTCGGCGTGGCCCAAGGCAGGGGCGATGGTTTCGGACTGTCCGGCATGCGGGATCGCGTGCGCACGTTCGGCGGCGATGTGACGCTGGAATCCGCCGAACCCAACGGGGCACGGCTGACCGTCACGGTGCCGACGCGCTCGACGACCGCTGCAGACGTCAGAGGGGAGCAGGTCTCGTGATCCGCGTGCTGGTCGCCGACGATCATCCGCTCGTGCGGCGTGGCATCCGCGCGATGCTGGAAGACGAGCCCGATCTCGAGGTCGTCGGCGAGGCGGATGACGGTGCCGAGGCCGTCAGGACTGCCGAGGCGTTCGACCCCGACGTCGTGCTGATGGACCTGCGGATGCCCGTGCTCGGCGGATCGGACGCCACCGCGCGCATCCTCGCCGGCGCCCGAGCACGGCAGGTGGTCACGCGGGTGCTCGTCCTCACCACGTTCGAATCCGATGCGGATGTGCTCAGCGCGATCGAGGCAGGTGCCAGCGGATACCTCTTGAAGGCGGCACCCCACGACGAAGTCGTCGCGGCGGTGCGCGCGGTGGCCGCAGGTCGCACGGTGCTCGCACCCGGGATCGCCGAGGCCCTGGTGCGCGGCACGCGTGGTCACTCCGACGAGCGGATCCGGCTGTCGGAGCGCGAGGTCGAGGTGCTGAGGCTCGTGGCGACCGGCGCGAGCAATGCTCGCATCGCCGCTGATCTGTACATCGCCGAGTCGACCGTGAAGACGCACCTCGTGCACGTCTTCGAGAAGCTCGGCGTCGACGACCGCACCCGAGCGGTGACCCGCGCGCAGGAACTCGGCATCCTGTGATCCGTTGACGCACGGTATCCGCGGCGAGGGGGATCGCGGCGCAGGATCGTGTCGTGCGACGGTTCCTCTGCGGAAGACTCGACGGACGCTACGGGGCTCGGTTCGCACCAGTCCTCGCGCTGCCGGTAAGCTCGAGCACATGTCTTGCACCCGGCGCACCTCGAACGCACAGGTCTTCTCGACCCGTGCGGTGCGCCGACGTCAGTGCCGACTCCTTCTGGGCGCACGCCGAAGCTAGGCGACGCGTACGGGACCGCGTGTTGAGCGGTTCGCTGTGGGCGTCGCCGTGCCGACAACCGTTCGCCCAACCCTCTTAAGGTAGAGACATGTCCTATTCGGTCGCCGTCGCCGGCGCCTCGGGCTACGCGGGGGGAGAGATCCTCCGCATTCTGGCCGATCATCCTGATTTCGAGATCCGCACCGTGACGGCCGGTTCCAATGCCGGCTCGCCGCTCATCGATCACCAGCCGCATCTGCGCTCCCTCGCTCACCTCACGCTGCAGGAGACGGATGCCACGACCCTCGCCGGTCATGACGTCGTGTTCCTCGCGCTGCCGCACGGAGCATCCGGAGCCATCAGCGCCCAGCTCGGAGACGGCACACTCGTCGTCGACTGCGGCGCGGATCACCGGCTCACGTCCGAGTCCGACTGGGACGCCTTCTACGGCGGCGACTACGCAGGTGCGTGGGCATACGGCGTTCCTGAGCTCCCCGTCGTGGATGGCAGCGGGGTGGACGGCAAGCAGCGGGATGTCCTCGCCGGCGTCACCCGCATCGCCGCACCCGGCTGCAACGCCAGCTCGGTCTCGCTCGCCATCGCACCCGGAGTCGCTGCGGGGCTCATCGACGAGACGGACATCGTCGCCGTGCTCGCCGTCGGCCCGAGCGGCGCAGGCAAGAGCCTCAAGACCACCTATCTCGCGTCCGAATTGCTCGGCAACGCCGTGCCGTACGGCGTCGGCGGAACCCACAGGCACATCCCCGAGATCCTGCAGAATCTGCGGGCCGCGGGGGCTGCGAACCCGGCCATCTCGTTCACGCCGGTGCTGGTGCCTATGTCGCGGGGGATCCTCGCGACGGTCAGCGCTCCTCTGAAGCCAGGCGTCTCGGTCGACGAGGTGCGGGCGGCGTGGAACGACGCGTACGCAGGAGAGCGGTTCGTGCAGGTTCTCCCGGCTGGCAGGTTCCCGCGCACGTCCGACGTGCTGGGCGCCAACACCGCTCTGATCGGCCTGGCCGTCGACGCCAGGGCGAACCGAGTCGTGTCCATCATCGCCGTGGACAATCTCGTCAAGGGCACCGCGGGTGCCGCCATCCAGTGCGCGAACATCGCACTCGGCCTGCCGGAGAGCACCGGCCTCAGCGTGAACGGAGTCGCACCGTGAGCATCACGGCCCCAGCAGGATTCGCCGCGGCGGGCATCGCCGCAGGCCTCAAGGCGACGGGGGCGCTCGACCTCGCGGTCGTGCAGAACCAGGGCCCGCTGCAGAACGCCGCAGCGGTGTTCACCTCGAACCGATGCAAGGCGAACCCGGTTCTCTGGAGCGAGCAGGTCATGAAGGACGGCACGGTGTCGGCCGTTGTCCTGAATTCCGGCGGCGCGAACTGCTACACGGGCGCGCAAGGATTCCAGACGTCGCACGCCACGGCCGAAGCGGCGGCGCAGCATCTCGGAGTGTCGGCCGCCGACGTCGTCATCTGTTCGACGGGCCTGATCGGGGACCAGCTCGATCGGGATGCCCTCACCGGCGGTGTCGCGCAGGCTGCGGCATCCCTCGGCTCCGACGACGCATCCGGTCTCGCGGCCGCACAGGCCATCATGACAACGGACACGCACGCGAAACAGGCCGTCGTGGCCGGCGACGGCTGGTCCATCGGCGGCATGGCGAAGGGCGCAGGGATGCTGGCACCCGGCCTGGCCACCATGCTCGTGGTGATCACAACGGACGCCGCGCTCGACTCCGCCGCGCTCGACACAGCGCTGCGGGCCGCAACGCGCGTCACCTTCGACCGGCTCGACTCCGACGGATGCATGTCCACGAACGACACGGTCGTTCTCCTCGCGTCGGGCGCATCCGGCGTGACCCCTGGCACGGACGAGTTCGCCCTGGCGCTCACGGATCTCTGCGACGATCTTGCACTGCAACTGCAGGGTGACGCTGAAGGCGCATCGCATGACATCGCCATCGAGGTGGTGCACGCTGCATCCGAAGACGACGCGGTCGACGTCGCGCGAGCTGTCTCGCGCAGCAACCTGTTCAAGGCGGCCATCTTCGGCAACGACCCGAACTGGGGACGCGTGCTCGCCGCCGTCGGGACGACGGACGCAGAATTCGACCCCTACGGCATCGACGTGGCCATCAACGGCGTCCAGGTCTGCACAGCTGGAGAGCCGGATCAGTCGCGCGACCTGGTCGATCTGACGCCGCGGGCGACCTCGATCCTGATCGATCTGCACGCAGGCGATCGCACGGCGACGATCCGCACCAACGACCTCACGCACGACTACGTGCACGAGAACAGTGCGTACGCGAGCTGAGGGACGAGCCATGACAGATCCCGCGAATACCGAGCCCCAGCCGCTGCCCGTCCTCGGACAGCCCGGCGCCAAGGCGGCAGTGCTGATGGAGGCGCTGCCCTGGCTGAAGAAGTTCCACGGACAGACGATCGTGGTGAAGTTCGGCGGGAACGCCATGGTCGACGACGAACTGGTGCGCGCGTTCGCCGACGACATCGCCTTCCTGCGCTACGTGGGCATCCGTCCCGTTGTCGTGCACGGTGGCGGCCCGCAGATCACCGCCATGCTGGACCGGCTCGGCATCGTCAGCGAGTTCCGCGGCGGCTACCGGGTCACGACTCCGCAGACCATGGAGGTCGTGCGCATGGTCCTCACCGGTCAGATCAGCCGTGACATCGTCGGTCACATCAATATGCACGGGGCCCTGGCATCGGGGATCTCCGGCGAGGACGCCCGTCTCTTCGAGGGACGCGTCCGCAAGGCGATCGTCGACGGTGAGGTCGTCGACCTTGGGCTCGTCGGCGACGTGGTCGGCGTGAACCCGGCCGGCGTCATGGCAGAGGTGCACGCCGGTCGAGTCCCCGTGGTCTCGTCGGTGGCTCTTGATGTCGACGTTCCCGGTCGCAGCCTGAACGTCAACGCGGATGCCGCTGCCGCCGCGCTCGCCGTCGCGCTGGGCGCTGCGAAGCTCGTCATCCTGACGAACGTTCCCGGCCTCTACCGCGACTGGCCGGACCGCGATTCGCTCATCTCCACGATCACCGCCCCCGAGCTACGTGAGCTGCTGCCTTCGCTCGACGCCGGAATGATCCCCAAGATGACGGCCTGCCTCGACGCTGTCGACGGCGGCGTCGCGAAGGCGGCCGTCATCGACGGACGCGACGCGCATTCCCTTCTCTTCGAGCTCTTCACCACCAAAGGCAGCGGAACGGAGGTGACCGCATGACGGGCACACCAGGCGACACACTCACCGATTGGCGTCAGAACTTCGGCGAGGTCATGATGGGCTCCCTCGCGGTGCCGGCCGTGATGCTCGACCATGGGCACGGCACGCACGTGTGGGACGTCGAAGGCAACGAGTACCTCGACTTCCTCGGCGGTATCGCGGTGAACGCTCTCGGGCACGCGCATCCTGTGCTGTTGGAGGCGATCTCCACGCAGGCCGCGCAGCTGATCCACGTCTCCAATTACTTCGCCACGCCTCAGCAGGTGGCGCTGGCGGAGCGGCTGCAGCGCATCACGGGTGCGGGATCCTCAGGTCGCGTCTACTTCTGCAACTCGGGAACCGAAGCCAACGAGGCGGCGTTCAAACTGGCGCGCCGCAACTCGGACGGCGGCCGCAGGCGCATCCTGGCGCTGAAGAACGGATTCCACGGCAGGACGATGGGTGCACTCGCGCTGACCGGCAAGCCGCACATGCGGGAGCCGTTCGAGCCGATGGTCCCCGGCGTCGAGCACATCGACTCCACGATCGAGGCGCTCGAGGCGGCGATGGATGACAAGGTCGCCGCACTCTTCCTCGAACCGATCAAGGGCGAGGCCGGCGTCATCGACCTGCCGGCCGGATACCTCGCGGCAGCCAGGGACATCACCCGCCGTCACGGCGCGCTGCTCATCATCGACGAGATCCAGACCGGCGTCGGCCGCACCGGGGCGTGGTTCGGCTACCAGCACGCGGGAATCGTGCCAGACGCCATCACGATGGCGAAGGGCATGGCAGGGGGAGTCCCGATCGGTGCGCTCGTCACATTCGGGCACGCCTCCGAGCTGTTCACCAGAGGCCAGCACGGCAGCACCTTCGGCGGCAACCCGTTCGCGACGGCGGTCGCGGGTGCCGTGCTCGAGGAGATCGAGAGCGCCGGACTGATCGACAACGCGCGAGTGCGGGGCGAGCAGCTTCGGGAGGTCGTGCGTGGCATCGGCTCTCCGCTCATCTCCGAGCTCCGGGGCGCAGGGCTGCTCATCGGCATCGGGCTCTCCGAACCGGTCGCCGACGCGTTGGCCGGCGCCGCGCTCCGCAACGGGCTCATCATCAACGCGCCGAACGAGTCGAGCATCCGACTCGCTCCGCCGCTCATCATCGGGGACGACGACGTCGCCGAGTTCGAACGACGCTTCCGCGCCGCACTCCTCGACCTCGACAATCCGGCCGGATCCGGCCACCAGCAAGGAGACTGACCCGTGACCCGCCACTTCCTCCGCGACGACGACCTGACGGCGGCCGAGCAGACCGAGATCCTCGACCTGGCCGTGAAGATGCGCGACGACAGATGGGGGCGCAAGCCGCTCGCGGGCCCGCAGACCGTCGCCGTCATCTTCGACAAGTCGTCGACGCGCACGCGTGTGTCCTTCGCTGTCGGCATCGCCGATCTGGGCGGCAGCCCGCTCATCATCAGCACAGCCAACAGCCAGCTGGGCGGCAAGGAGACGCCGTCCGACACCGCGCGAGTGCTGGAGCGCATGGTCTCGGCAATCGTGTGGCGCACCTATGCCCAGGCGGGCCTCGAGGAGATGGCGGCCGGCACCACGGTGCCCGTCATCAACGCCCTCTCCGACGACTTCCACCCGTGTCAGCTGCTCGCCGACCTGCTCACCATCAGGGATGCCTTCGGCACGCTCTCCGGACTCACCGTCACCTTCCTCGGCGACGGCGCGAGCAACATGGCGCAGTCCTACCTGCTGGCCGGGGCGATCGCCGGCATGAACGTGCGCGTGGCGTCACCTGACGAGTTCGCGCCGCACGACGTAGTGGTCTCCGACGCGGATGCCCTTGCCTCCGGCACCGGAGGATCCGTCGTGCTCTACTCCGACCCGTTCGAGGCGGTGGCCGGAGCGGATGTCGTCGTGACCGACACGTGGGTCTCGATGGGCAAGGAGGAGGAGAAGGCGCACCGCATCGCCGCAATGGGCGACTACAAGGTGACGCGCGAGCTGATGGCACTGGCGAAGCCGAAGGCGATCTTCCTGCACTGCCTTCCCGCCGACCGCGGCTATGAGGTCGACCCCGAGGTCATCGACGGTCCGCAGAGCGTCATCTGGGACGAAGCGGAGAACCGCCTGCACGCCCAGAAGGCTCTGCTGGCCTGGATCCTCGAGAAGAACACGACGACGGCGGGAGCATCGCATGTCTGACGCGCAGCACAACAGGGCCGGCGAGGCAGGGGCGCTGTGGGGCGGCCGGTTCGCGGGTGGCCCGTCTCCGGAGCTCACCGAGCTGAGCAGGTCGACGCAGTTCGACTGGCGCCTGGCCGAGTACGACATCGCCGGATCCAAGGCGCACGCGAAGGCCCTGGCGGCCGCGGGCTATCTCACCGCTGACGAGCTCACGGCGATGACCGGCGCACTCGACTCACTGCTCGCCGACGTGCGTTCCACGGCCTTCCTCCCTCAGGCATCCGACGAAGACGTTCACTCTGCACTGGAGCGTGGACTCGTCGATCGGGCGGGCGGCGAACTGGGCGGCAAGCTCCGAGCAGGACGCAGCCGCAACGACCAGATCGCCACGCTGGTGCGGCTCTTCCTCCGCGACCACTCGACGCGGCTGGCGCAGCTCATCCTCGATCTCGTCGACGCGCTCGCCGCGCAGGCTGAGGCGCACTCCGACGCCATCATGCCGGGGCGCACGCACCTCCAGCACGCCCAGCCCGTTCTCCTCGCGCACCACCTTCTGGCGCACTGCTGGCCGTTGGTCCGCGACCTGGAGCGCATCCTCGACTGGCGCCGCCGGTCGGACGCGTCTCCCTACGGCTCCGGTGCGCTCGCCGGCAACACGCTCGGCCTCGACGCAGGCCTAGTGGCGTCCGAACTCGGATTCGCAGGGGTCGTCGAGAACTCGATCGACGGCACAGCCGCGAGGGATCTCGTCGCGGAGTTCGCGTACATCACGGCCCAGGTCGGAGTCGACGTCTCCCGCTTCGCGGAGGAGATCGTCCTCTGGAACACCCGCGAGTTCGGATTCGTCACGCTCAGCGACTCGTATTCGACGGGTTCGTCGATCATGCCGCAGAAGAAGAATCCCGACATCGCCGAGCTCGCGCGCGGCAAGGCCGGACGCCTGATCGGCAATCTCGCCGGGCTGCTCGCAACGCTCAAGGGCCTTCCGCTCGCGTACAACCGCGACATCCAGGAAGACAAAGAGCCGGTGTTCGACTCGATCGACACGCTCGAGGTGCTCCTTCCGGCCTTCACCGGAATGGTTGCGACGCTGCACTTCCACACCGACCGCATGCGCGAACTCGCGCCCCAGGGATACTCGCTCGCGACCGACGTTGCGGACTGGCTGGTCAAACAGCACGTGCCGTTCCGCGATGCGCACGAGATCACCGGAAAGCTCGTCGCGTACGCGGAGTCGCAGGGCGTCGAGCTCGACGAGGTCGACGACGCAGCGCTCGCCGAGATCTCGCAGCACCTGACGCCGGACGTGCGAGGCGTGCTCACGATCGAGGGTTCCGTCGGGTCTCGATCCGGTCTCGGCGGCACGGCCCCTGAGCGGGTGGCCGAGCAGCGCGCGCATCTCACCGCACGGGTGAAGAGCCTCGCCGAAGCGATCGCGGAGGAGCAGGAGACCCGATGACCTCCTGGCGCGAGCCGCTCGAGGCACGACGTTCCTGACCGGATGCGCTCCCTCACTCGGTCCTTCTTCGAACGGGTCTCACTGGAGGTGGCGCCCGAACTCCTCGGTGCGCTGCTCAGGCACACGACGCCCGAGGGTTCGGTCACGCTGCGCATCACGGAGGTGGAGGCCTACCTCGGCGACGGAACGGATCCGGGATCCCACGCCTACCGGGGCCGCACTCCTCGCAACGCGGTCATGTTCGGCGCGCCCGGTCACATCTACACGTACTTCACCTACGGCATGCACACGTGCGCCAACCTCGTCTGCTCGCCGGAGGGCGTGGCATCCGCCGTGCTTCTCAGGGGCGCCGAAGTGGTCGACGGTGTCGAGCTGGCGCGCCGACGGCGGGAACGACCGACGACGCGGGGGAGTGCGGTGCCCGACCGCGACCTGGCGAGGGGCCCGGCGCGGCTGACGGTGGCGGCGGGCATCCGTCTCGACGAGAACGGAGCGGATGCCTTCGCCCCGCCCTTCGAGGTCGAGTTGCCCACGCAGCCGGTCGCTCCGTACGCGACAGGGCCGCGAACGGGTGTCAGCGGGCCAGGCGGAGACGAGGCGGCGTTCCCGTGGCGGTTCTGGATCCCCGGCGATCCGACGGTCTCGCCGTACAAGCGGCATCCACGCGCGATCTCGTCCTCCGCCGCCGGCTGAGCTGGTCGAAGCCCGTCTGCCGCGGATCGAGCAGCTCCGCTCCCGCGGCTTGACTCTGGCGAAACGTGCGCGGTTGAGCCTGTCGGCCTCAGGCATTCACCCCGGCCGTCGGAGCACGGCGGAAGCTTCAGCCGACCTGTCAGAGCCCGATCGCGAACCGGAACAACGCGCCGCAGGCAGCGGCCCAGACGAGGCTCACGAGGGTACCGATGATGAACCGCTCTCGCGCTTCTGCGACTTCCAGCTCGGTGAACCTGCCGACACTCTTGATCGCCACGATCACGGCGATCGCTTCGGGAAATCCGGCCATGATGCTGGCCGTGGTTGCGACACGTTCGAAGACGCCGATCACCGTGCCGCCGCGCAACAGCTCGACGTGAACGAGATTGTCGCTCGCCGGAGGCTCCGCTCGCTCCACGACGATCCCGCCGTGGTGGCCTTCCCTCACCGTCCCCTTCGATGCGAGTGCGAGCACGAAGAGCACGGCGGGTCCGCCACCGAGCACGCTGAGCGCGAGCACGAGGAGGCCGAGCACGACGCTGACGGCCGGCAACGGCTTCTCGTGCGGCATGACCACGGCGATGATGCCCACCACGATCGTTGCTGCGGCCGTGACGACGAGCCAGCGCCGCGGCGACCTGCTTGTGATGGCGGACGCCGTGACGCCGAGCGCCACGACGATGATGACGAACGCCCAGTAGGCGATGGTCAGAGCCGCATACAGCGGGCCGGCATACGTCATGCTCCGTCTCCTTCGGCCGAGCGGTGGTCCAGATCCTGCAACAGCCTAGTGAGCGCCGGCACCGCAGCTGCTTCGGGATGGATCCCGGCAGCGCGTGCCCGTGAACTGACGGCGGGTTCGCTGATGCCGAGCCGCGCCGCGGCATCCCGTTGCGTCATCCCGTCGGCGAGCAGGTCGTAGAGCTCCCAGCCGGCAGTGCTGCGACGGCTGCGAACGGTCAGCAGGAGGTCGATCATCGCCTCGATATCGGATGCCTGTCCCGCCGCTGCATCCG
This sequence comes from Planctomonas sp. JC2975, assembly GCF_012985205.1. Classification (NCBI taxonomy): domain Bacteria; kingdom Bacillati; phylum Actinomycetota; class Actinomycetes; order Micrococcales; family Microbacteriaceae; genus Planctomonas; species Planctomonas sp. JC2975. The sequence continues at coordinate 580,027 of NZ_JABEKS010000002.1, forward strand.
CACCAGAACGCACGGCGAAGCGCGTGGCCCGCTTCTTGGCGGCGTCCACAGCCTCGCGAGCCGCGAAGAAGGCCTGACCCGTCGCCGCGCGCACGCTTGAGGGAAGGGGTTCACGGATCGCCCCGCAACCGACTCCGATGCTCCATGCCGATCCGCGATCGAGCGCGAGAACGATCCCGAGCGCTGCGCCTGCATCCGCCGTCAGCGCCTGCACCTCGTCGCCTGCATTGCGGTCGACGGCGAGAACGAGGTGTTCCGCGAACTCACCCTGGAGTTCGTGTTGCGTCTCATCGACGATGTCGGTCCGATGACGACTGTCCACCTGGTCTGCGGTGATGACGAACATGGCATCCCCAATCGCTTCCCGAAATCAATAGTGTAAGTCTTGAAGCTTAACCCATGACAATTTAAGTCTCAACACTTCATTCATCGAAGAGTAAGCCGAGAGCCCTTGCTACTGTTGTCGCGTGCCAGCCGACGTCCTCGCATCCCAGAGCAACGACCCCAGCTTCGACGACATCTGGGAGGAGCTGGTGTGGCGCGGTCATGTCCAGGTCTCAACGGATCCAGAGGCGTTGCACACGACCCTCGCGTCCGGTCCGATCACGTTCTACTGCGGTTTCGATCCGACGGCGCCCAGTCTCCATCTCGGCCACCTCGTGCAGCTCATCATCATGCGGCGCCTTCAGCTGGCGGGCCATAGGCCACTCGGGCTGGTCGGCGGATCCACCGGTCTCATCGGCGATCCACGGCCGACTTCGGAGCGCACCCTGAACGATCCTGGCGTCGTCGCCCAGTGGGTGACGCGGCTGCAGGGTCAGGTCGCCGGCTACCTCAGCTTCGAGGGTGACAACGCGGCGACGCTGGTCGACAACCTGGACTGGACCGCCCCGCTCACCGCGATCGACTTCCTGCGCACCATCGGCAAGCACTTCCGCGTCGGCACCATGCTCAAGAAAGACGCCGTCAGCGCACGCCTCAACTCGGAGGCGGGCATCAGCTACACGGAGTTCAGCTACCAGATCCTGCAGGCCCTCGACTTCCTCGAGCTCTACCGCAGCCGTGGATGCCTCCTTCAGCTCGGCGGCAGCGACCAATGGGGCAACCTCACGGCGGGCATCGACCTGATCCATCGCGTCGAGGGCGTATCCGTGCACGCATTCGGAACGCCTCTTCTGACGCGCGCGGACGGCACCAAGTTCAGCAAGAGCGAGGGCACGGCCATCTGGATCGATCCCGACCAGACCAGCCCATACGCCTTCTACCAGTTCTGGCTCAATGCAGAGGACTCCGAGGTGATCGATCGTCTAAGGGTCTTCACGTTCCTCCCGCGCGCCGAGATCGATCGCCTCGAGCGAGCGGTCGCCGAGGAGCCGTATAAGCGGGAGGCGCAGCGAACGCTGGCGCGCGAAGTCACCACGCTGGTGCACGGTCGTGACGCGACGGATGCCGTCATCGCCGCAGCCGAAGCACTCTTCGGCAACGGAGACCTCGCGGCGACGGATGCCGGCACGCTCGAGGCCGCACTGCGTGAGCTCCCGAACACGACGACCGCCCCGGATGCCCCCGTTGCGCAGCTCCTCGTGGATACCGCGTTGACGACGAGCCTCTCCGAGGCCCGTCGCGCCATCAGTCAGGGCGGTGTCTACGTGAACAACGAGAAGGTCACCGATCCCGCCGCGACCATCTCCGGCAGCGTGCTGCCAAGCGGCATCGCCGTGCTGCGGCGCGGCAAGAAGACGCTCGCGGGCGTGTTCGTCGAATGACGGCGGACGAGCGGATGCTCGCGACACGCCCGAGATGACGGCGCGATTTGCACGCCCCACGGGGCATCCGTAAAGTAATCACTCGTCACCCCACAGGTGCGGAAAGCTCGAAGAGCTGCCGGCCTCAAGCGGGACCATCCAAAGCCGAAGAGCTACTCCTCTTGCAGGAGAGAACCACTGGCTTGTAAGATGAAAAACCCACTCGAAGAGTAGATCGTCAGATCGGCTCGAACCGCCCGGGTTTCGTCACGTCGAAGGACAACGTCCAGACGAGGCGAAAGGAGCGGATCGCCGACTTGACAAGATCCGTGAGAGTGGTAAGGTAGAGAAGTTGCCCCGGGGAGCAGGTCGAGAGACTGAAAACCGGGTGTGTCCGATCCTTGAGAACTCAACAGCGTGCACTATGTCATATGCCAAATAACCTCGGCACTGATGGAATCTTCGGGTTTTGTTGGTGTAGGGATTCCTTTGGATTAGATAAATATTGATTGTCAGTTGACATTCGATTCTAGTCAGATCAACTCGCATTCTTTCGGCCTTTTTCCGGTTGGGGTTTGCAAACATTTTTTTATGGAGAGTTTGATCCTGGCTCAGGACGAACGCTGGCGGCGTGCTTAACACATGCAAGTCGAACGATGAACTGCGGAGCTTGCTCTGCGGGGATTAGTGGCGAACGGGTGAGTAACA